>DATBMP010000468.1:0-10214 GCA_036554845.1 Pyrinomonadaceae bacterium | reverse complement strand
TTCCAATTCCGAAATCCGCAATCCGCAATCCGCAATCCCAAATCCGAAATCCGATATCCGCACCCAATTTCTATTCAACCACTCTTCCATCCTTCATCAACACAATCCGATCGCCAAAGCTCGTCGCCAATTCACGGTCGTGTGTGACCATCAGTATCGTCAACGAGTCGTTCGTAACCATCGCGCGCAACAACGACAACAGTTCGTGCGCCCGAGTTGAATCAAGGTTACCTGTCGGTTCATCGGCCAACAGAACCTTCGGGCGATTCGCCAGCGCACGTGCAATTGCTACTCGCTGCTGCTCACCTCCAGACAGTTCTGATGGCCGATGGGTAAGACGATCGGACAACCCGACCCTGCTCAAGAGTTCCTCAGCACGTCTCTTTCGCTCACGGCCCCGAACTCCGGTGAACGCCAACGCCAATCCCACGTTCTCTTCCGCGGTCATCGTGGGAATGAGATTGAAGTTCTGAAAGATCATGCCAACTGAATGACGCCGGTAACGTGCCATCTCCCGCTTCTTTAAAGGACTCAGTGGCTGGGAATTGAAATAGATTTCGCCCGAGGTCGGATGGTCCAGACCACCAAGCATATTGAGCAGAGTTGATTTGCCGGAACCGGAAGTGCCCTGGATCGCAACAAATTCACCTGCGCGAATCTCGAGGGAAACATGGTCGAGCGCGCTAACTTTGGTGGCGCCCATTTCGTAGACCTTGCTCACATCTCGTGCTTCCAGGATTGTTGACATGCAAAAGTGATCGATGTTTGAGGTGACGCTCCCGCCTAGTTGTGGACCATTGCCGCTGCTTTCGTCCCGACCCGAACCAACTCGAATCGCTCGTCAACAAACCCCTTCAGGGTCATATCAAACGTTTCAGCAGTCAACGCACTTGAGGGTTCTTCAAGTAGATCCCTGACCGCGGGGTCGTCAAAAACTGCACGCGAGATGATTACATCAGAACCAGTGGAAAGCGCCTCAAGCCGTGCGGCCAGGTTTACCGTCGAACCAAAGTAGTCAAGTCGGTCATTCAGCGTAACGGCTATGCATGGCCCAACGTGCATGCCCGCTTTCAATGTCAAAGGTTCACGTCCGGCAGCAGGCGATGACAATTCTTCCTGGGCCTTGAGCATTGCTCGCAAAGCTCCCGCCGGTTGACGAAACACCGCCATCACAGCGTCTCCGATCGTTTTCACAATCGCGCCGTCCTCCTCGGCTATTGCTCTCTTGAGAATGTCGAAGTGGCCCAACACGCGACCAAATGCCGTTGCATCTCCGATTTGCCGGTACAGTTGCGTCGAGTTGCGAAGATCCGTGAACAGAACTGTCAACGTTCCTACCGAAATCTGCTCACCCGGGCGAAGCGCTTCAGTCGAGAACAGATCGCGAAAGATCTGCAGGGCGGTAACTTCAGCCGCAGTTGCCGCCTGATCACTCCAAGCCGTTCGCTCCATTACGAACAGCTGTTCGACATCGGTGTTGTTGATAACTTTGAGCGACGCTTTTGTAGACGTCACTATCTCTTCAAGGCCCCAACCGTTAGGGGAAGCTTCAACCACTGCGGTTACTGGACCATCAACTCGCGCTTCAAGCGGTTGGTCCCCGGGAAGATTGATCGTACGTATGCGATACCGGCCAGCTTCAAGTGGCATAGTTAAGGCACGTTCCGATCGACTCGGTATCAGTTGTTGAGCGATCACGTGTGGCGTTCGTTCAGGACTACTGACGCAGTAAGTCTTTGCCGCGACATCGCGCACCACAGCGTTGGGACGAAACGTTACTTCCACAAATCGATCGAAATTGACATCAAAGTCGATTTGACAACCCACACAGTGACCCTGGGCATGAAGCTCGCGAAGAGTAGTTGTTGATTCCTGGGGCCCGCGACACATCGGACATAGAAGATCCCACTGCAAATCAAGTAGACCAATCCGCGTCGCGTGAAAACAGGCTTCTAAAACTTCACGACGCGATTCACTCCAGTCATCTGCGAGCGCGTAAGGCCTGATTCTGCTGAGATCCATATCATCGGCCTGGCCAACAAACCCGACAATCTTGTTGGCTATCCGTTCGTTCACACCTCGTTCGATCAGTCGTTCCGCCAGCAGGTCGAGTCTTCTCTTTTCAGCTTCACCCACCTCGCGCTCATCCAACATCTCGGACCGTACGACACCTGACTCAACCATGCGATCGTATTCTCGAAACGCTCGCGCAAACCTTCGCGCACTGATGATTCCGAGTTGCAGGGGAATAACAAGAAGACCTAGTGGGTTCTTTGGACGCGCCCAAACTTCATAAGTGAGCTTTGTTCCGCCGCCAACACGTGGCGCAAGTTGGATCAGAAGCGTGATGCTCGACACAGGTCCTTTGTAATAAGTTCGTGTCGAGCCGATACGAGATGGTCTGACCCACTCGAATGGAGTCTCTTCCCACTCGACGGGCAAACCAAACGCCTTCAGTCGCAGTCGTCTGCGTCCAGCTTGCAGGTAAGTTTTGTCTTCGCTGGATTCAACTGCCGGGACGCGCGTATCGCGATTGAAGCGATCAGTGTTGGCGACGAATGGCCAAAGCTTTTCGGCGCTGGACTTTAGTTCGTATTCCCAACAGTAATGAAATTCGCGGTAGGCCATCTACTGAGGACATATGGAGTGCGGTGGCAACCCTTCGCGCGCCACTGCTTTGGATCATTCAACTATGAACTTCACCGCTTCTGAAAGCCCAAAGGAGGGGAAAGCGGATGCAACTTGTCAGACTTCTTTGTATTCCGAATCAACATCTTCGGTAGAAGAAGCCACACGATAGTTTCGCGACTGCACTTGTTTGGTAATGAGCAGATCGTCTTTTGTCTTCAACAGGTCCGCGCGGTTGTAAACAGACAACTCAAAATTGTAGCCGTGCGTGATCGCATCCTTGGGACAAGCTTCGACGCAGTAACCACAGAAGATGCAACGACCGTAGTCGATGTTGTAGACCTCAGCATAGCGTTCATCGACTCCGATACGCTGCTCGCGCGGTCGTGGGTCATCCTTTGCAACAATGTAGATGCAGTCTGACGGACAAGCTGCAGCACAAAGAAAACAGGCGACGCACTTCTCACGCCCCAATTCGTCCACATGTAACAGGTGTTGTCCTCGGTAACGCGGCTGGACGGTCACGGGCTCTTCAGGATACTGAACGGTCCACTTCTCTTTAGGAATGTAAGACAGGGTCAATCCCATTCCCTGAATGATTGCTTTGGTGGACTCAATTACGTCGGTGATGATTGACATGACTTGTTGTTGTCTTCGGTCTTTGTTCCGTCCTAACGACCCTTACAGGGTAGTGAGGGGCACCTCTTTTATTTCAGAACCGGTAGCTTGCCAGCGACCGTCGCGCCAAACAAAAGTATCGGAAAACTGAAAAGCCCTCTCGCCGTTTCTCATATAGTACTTGATAACTCCGTGGAGCGTTGCCCGATTACCTTTCAGATCAACTTTGAGGTCCATGAACTCCCATCTCTGCGTCTGATTGTCCCGTTGAATAGTAGAGATGTACTCCACCTTCCCAACCCTCGATCCGTCGAGATTCGTAGCAACGTAGTCGTCGGCAAGAATCCGTTCCAGCGCTTTTTTGTCGGCATTGATATTGGCAACAGTCCACTCGTTTTCAATGTCGGTGAGAGTTGATAGTACCTGAGCATTATCGGTTGGTGGTCCTGTCGAACTGCTGTTCGCGTTGGCGTTCGCGTTCGCGTTTGTGTTGGCATTTGCCAGTTGATTTGAGTTGGAAGTGTTCTCGTTTACTCCGAGGTTGGAATTCAAGTTCTCAACACCGCGATTAGTATTCGCGTTGACGTTTCCTCGATTCGAGTTGGAACGGAAGACCTTTGGTAGAAGAATCGCGCCAACGATTCCCAAACCTACAAGCCCAATCAGTCCCACTGCCAAAACGCCCAGAACCCATGGCCAGACGCGACGTTTCCTGGCGCCACCTGGCGGAACGAAGGAACCGGCCGGAGGCTGATACGCAGGTCCATTCCAATCGCGCGGCGAGTAACCCCCACTCGCTGGTTGGTCACCTCGAGAACGAGGAGTGACGACGGTCGATTCCTCTTCTGTCCCAGCCACTGGCACCAACGGCGTTCCGTCATCAATACAAAAACTGAGACTCGCGTCGGTATAAGTTCGATTACAGGTTGGACAACGCTTCATTTCCTAACTCTATTCTTGGAACCGAAACAGAGCTGATCCAAGCGCCGTTGCCGCTTCGCTTGGCGGCGCACTTCAAATTCAAACGAGCTCGATCTGACTAAAGAAGTATGAAATCTCGATCGCCGCGTTTTCATCCGAGTCGGAACCATGAACGGCATTCTCGCCAACTGATCCACCGAACTCTCTGCGTAACGTACCGGCGTCAGCTTTCGCCGGATCGGTTGCACCCATTAAATCACGCCAGGCCTTCACGGCACCGTCCTTTTCGAGAGCCATAACCACACATGGACCACCGGACATGAATTCAGTCAGCCCCGCGAAGAAAGGACGTTCCTTATGCACCTCATAAAAACCTTCTGCTTCCCTGCGCGTCATGTGAATAAGTTTCAATCCGCGGATCTGAAACCCGTGGTCGAGAATTCGTTGAATAATTGCACCGGCTTTTTTGTTGCCGACTGCATCGGGTTTGATAATTCCAAATGTAAGATTGTTCGTGCCTGCCACTCTCTAGCCTCCACTAGTCTTCGTTTTTAGATCGGTGATGCAATTCCTTCAGTTATGCCTCTAGCGCTTGCTTCATCGCGACGCCAATGTCCGCCGGAGACTTCGCTACATGAATTCCCGCATCGCCGAGTGCCTTCATCTTTTCTGCGGCTGTTCCCTTCCCGCCGGCGATGATTGCACCTGCGTGGCCCATCCGACGTCCCGGTGGCGCGGTCTGGCCCGCAATAAATGCGACGATCGGTTTCGTAACGTTCTTTTTCGCAAAGGCTGCGGCCTCTTCTTCTGCCGTGCCGCCAATCTCGCCGATCATCACGATGCCGTCAGTTTCATCGTCAGCCTGAAACAGAGCCAGCGCATCCACGTGTGTTGTTCCCACGATCGGATCGCCACCGATGCCGATCGCCGTCGATTGGCCCAAACCAAGAGTTGATAACTGGCCCACCGCTTCGTAGGTCAACGTGCCTGATCGCGAAACCACACCAACACGTCCTTCGCGATGAATATGTCCGGGCATGATTCCAATCTTGCATTTTCCCGGCGAGATAATTCCCGGACAGTTTGGACCAATCAGTCGCGTGGGTTTGTCTGACAGGTATTCGCGAACCTTAACCATATCCAACGTCGGGATGCCTTCGGTGATACACACCACCAAAGGAATTCCCGCATCAGCGGCCTCCATGATGGCATCCGCAGCGAATGCAGGTGGTACGTAGATCACGGATGCGTTGGCGCCTGCCTGTTTCACCGATGCGGAGACTGTGTTGAAAACAGGAATTCCTTCGTGCGTTGTTCCACCTTTTCCCGGTGTCACTCCGCCGACAACATTGGTGCCATACTCAACCATCTGCTTCGTATGAAACGTGCCTTCCTTGCCGGTGATTCCCTGTACCACGAGTCGCGTACTTTTGTTTACCAGAACACTCAATCGCGTCAGCTCCTCACTTTAAAGAGTCATGAATAAAGATGATTGCGGCTGATTAGTGAAGGTCGAGTATAGCTGACCGACTAATCCTGCGCTAACGGGTGCTTATGGGCATTGGTCAAAATGTGTAAAGGATTTGTTGATAACAAAACGTAAAGGATGTCTTGACAATCAACAACTCCGTGGCCGCCCGTCGTTCGTTCGGTGGGCTTTGCACAAATAGTCCGTTTCCCGCTGTCGGGGCTTGCCGCATCCCTTGCGGTCAGCCTTAGGCTTACCGAAGAGCGCCATCGGTAATTAGGCTATGCCTGAAAATTCGCACATTTGAGGGTAGCCTCCACAAAATTAGTTTGAGCAGACGGTAAGCCAAAGGGCTTACCGCAAGGGATGCGGCAAGCCGCGACAGCGGGAACCGACTCTTGTGCAAAGCCCGTTCAGTGCAATTCGTTTTGTGACGAACCTTCGCTCAGTTAATTCCCGTTTCCACCCGCTTCGCGGGGGCTGTCCGCGGAGTTGCCGCCACTACCTTATGCAATTTTGAACTGCTGTCCGTAGATCGGAACCTCAACGTTCCAACTAAATCTTTCCCGAATGTGACCAGCCATTGCCGTCGCCGCGTCAGGCTCTCCATGCGTCGGAAAAGTCATTCGTGGTGGCGCGCCCAAACCCTCCAACCACTTCAAAATTTCTTTCCAATCAGCATGGGCCGAGAAGCCGCCAATTTTTTCTATGCGACAACGCACCGGTACCCACTCTTTCATAATCTTTACTTCAGTTTCACCATCCATAATGCGGCGGCCAGTAGTTCCGGCTGCCTGAAAACCGACAAAAACCAGCGTCGCATTCGAATCAGGAACCAATCGTATCGCGTGGTGCAACACACGACCGCCGGTCATCATTCCTGAAGCGCTAATGATCACGCGTGCACCTTCCATCTTGTTCAGACGCTTTGACTCGTCGCGTGATGATGCCGTCAGCATGTTGTGTGTTCGGAGCGGATGTTGTGGGCGTGCCAGTACGCTCGCGTAGTCTTCATCATGTTCTTCACTGCGTTTGGAATATGCGGCAGTTGTCGCAACAGCCATCGGAGAATCAACCGCGACGGGCAAAACCGGAATCTCTTTCTCGTCTTCCAATTCCCGAATCAGATAGATCAACTCCTGGGTACGGCCCACAGCGAATGCCGGTATTAAGACAGGAGCATTACGCGAAGCGGCATCGTTGATGATCTTTTTCAGCGCAATCTTAGGTTCTTCCTCATCGTGGAGACGATTCCCATAGGTAGATTCGACTAGTAGATAGTCGCAGATCGGAGGTGCGGCCGGATCGTGCAGAATCGGGGTATCGTAATGGCCCAGATCTCCCGAAAACAGAATGCGTCGACCAGATCCGTCGTCTCCCGCGCCATCCACTTCGACCAGGACCAAACTGGCACCGAGTATGTGACCGGCAATTCTGAAACTGACTCGGATATCGCGCGCTACCTTGAGCGCTTCACCTTTGTTGGATAAGGGCTTTAGCAGTTCCAAAGAAGCGAATGCATCTTTCTCGGTGTAGAGCGGTAACGCGGGTTTATGCGTAGTGAGCTTGTGTCGATTGCGATAGTCGGCTTCTTCCTCCTGAAGCCTCCCCGAGTCAGGTAACAGGATCTTCAACAAGTCTGCTGTACCCCGGGAACAATAGACAGGCCCCTTGAAACCTTCTCTTACCATTCGTGGAAGGTAACCGGTGTGATCGATGTGTGCGTGGGTAATCAGAACCGCATCGATTGAACGCGGATTGAATGGTGGTGGTTGCCAGTTCTTTTCGCGCAACTCTTTGAAGCCCTGAAACAGTCCGCAATCAATCAGGATCTTTGAATGATCGGTCTCAATCAGGTACTTGGAACCTGTGACAGTTTGCACGCCACCCCAGAACGTAAGTTTAGCCAACGAAACCTCCCTTAACTCGTTGTGAAAAACTCTGGCCTTAAGCAACTAATGACACAACCTTTTCTGCTGCGTCCTTCATTCCATTGGCTACGGTAAAGTTCAATCCGGATTCGCGAATCACGCGCTGTCCCTCTTCCACGTTTGTTCCTTCAAGACGAACAACAACGGGAACCTCGATCCCAAGATTTCTTGCAGCCTCAACAACGCCACGCGCAACCATGTCACAACGCACGATGCCGCCAAAGATATTTATCAGGACGGCCTTCACGTTTTCGTCTGCGAGCAGAATGCTAAACGCCGCTTCAACTCGCTCCTGGGAAGCACCGCCACCAACATCAAGGAAGTTCGCCGGCTCACCACCGGCAAGTTTGATGATGTCCATGGTCGCCATCGCTAAACCGGCGCCGTTCACCATGCAGGCAATATTTCCATCGAGCTTGATGTAATTCAGGTCGAACTTTGAAGCTTCAATTTCCAACGGCTCTTCTTCATTGAGGTCTCGCAGGTCGAGATACTCCTTGTGACGGAACAACGCGTTGTCGTCAAAATTCACTTTCGCATCGAGCGCGATCAAACGTTTGTCTTTGGTCAGCAGAAAAGGATTGATCTCGAGCAGCGACGCATCCATCTGTTCATATGCAGAGTAAAGCGCCAGCATGAATTTCACTGCTTGTCCGATCAGATCGCCGGGGATTCCCAAACCAAAGGCGAGCTTGCGTGCCTGGAAAGCCCGAAACCCGACAGCGGGATCAACTGTCTCTTTCAAAATCTGTTCGGGTGTTTTGGCTGCGACCTCTTCGATGTCCATTCCACCCGCCGCTGAAGCCATGAAAACGGGACGACCACTGGCACGGTCCAGAACGATGCCGAGGTAAAACTCTTTATCGATTGGTAGGCCTTCCTCAATCAGAAGCACGCGAACTTTGCGACCCTCGGGCCCGGTTTGATGGGTGACCAGATTCATTCCCAACATCTTTGAAGCAATCTCTTTTGCTTCATCAGGACTCTTCGCAAGCTTGACGCCCCCACCTTTGCCGCGACCGCCCGCATGAATCTGTGCTTTCACAACTACGACAGCCGAGCCCAACTCTTTCGCTGCGTGATAAGCCTCTTCAATGGACTGCGCAACGATTCCGCGCGGCACTGTTACACCGAATTTTCTCAGCAGCTCTTTGCCTTGATACTCATGGATCTTCATCTGTTGATTCCGTTAAGAGAAATTGTTTGATTTGGAGCCGGACGAGTTTATCTGTGCGTCCACGTTGCTGCAAGTTGAGGGTTGTTGAGGTTTTCTAATCATCAACAAACGAAGTTTGAACTCTCAACTTCTGATATTCTTCGCCCACCGGAGGACACGAACGATGAGCGAGGTAACCGTAACTTCCCTTAAAAACTTTCAGAATGAAGTGAAGTATGCCGACCATGTATTCAATACTGATGAACCTGTCGAGTCAGGCGGCGACGATACCGGGCCGGATCCCTATTCGTTGCTACTTGCATCTTTAGGCAGTTGCATCTCGATGACGGTAACCTCGTATGCGCGTCGAAAGCAGTGGCCGTTGGAACGTGTCACGGTTCGTTTGCGTCAAAAGAGAATACACGCAGAAGATTGCCGTGGCTGTCACGAGAACGCTGAAGGCTACATACACAGCATTCAACGTTCGGTAACGTTGGAAGGGAATCTCACGGACGAGCAGCGCCAACGACTGCAAGAGATTTCGCATAAGTGTCCGGTCCATAAAACGCTGACCTCGCCGATTGTGATTACCGAGTTGAGTGAATCAGGACTGGAAGGTGTGACGGGAACTTTTCAGTGAAACGGTTGTCTAAGAGAATCACCACCCAAAAATTTTGCTTGGAGATACTACAGTGAAAGTGCACACACTCTTCGGCTTGTGTTTGAGATGAGGTCCGGTCAAGAAAAACGGCCACCGAGATCAGTGGCCGTACACTATTTATGGGAACTAGAATTATGGTCGGGACGACTGGATTCGAACCAGCGACCTCACGCACCCCAAGCGTGCGCGCTACCAGGCTGCGCCACGTCCCGTCGGTTGGTCTTTAGTATCTCCGCAAAAACTCAATTGTCAAATCAGCGACTTGTCGAAGTTCTGAACTCGGCAACTAGTGCGAGTTAGAGTTCTTCGTTTCCTTCTCGAGCAACGACAACAACTCACGCAACTCGCCGGCAAGTTGACGCAACGCTTGTCGATCTTCAGCAGTTCTTGGACCACCAACCGAAAAAGCAGTACTTGCAGTCACAGATTCGAGTGGTAACGAATTAGAACTTTCACTGGCACTGCCATTATCACTCTCGTCAGCGGAGACAACCTTCAGCTTGCTACCATTGCGTAAATCGTTGGCAAGTCGTTTCTTTGCTCCAGCGATTGTGTATTGATCCTCATAGAGCAATTCTTTGATACGCAATGCGATCTCCACATCTCTCTTGCGGTAGACGCGCTGACCTGCCCGGTTCTTCTGCGGCGCCAGCATGGGAAACTCCGACTCCCAGTAGCGCAGCACATGCGCCTGCACTCCGGCCAACTCGCAAACCTCGCCGATCTTAAAAAAGAGTTTCTCAGGTATGGCTACAGCAGGACGGCTCATATCGATCAAAACCCCAAGCTGGTGTTCGGATTGCTGGCGAAAAGGAAGTTAGAAAATTGAAC
>DATBMP010000462.1:0-4776 GCA_036554845.1 Pyrinomonadaceae bacterium | reverse complement strand
ATGAGGCGCGAGAAACTGTATCGGGGTGACCGCCCGCCGCTGAACGTGAGTGGACGCACAGTCATCGTTGTCGACGATGGTTTGGCAACCGGATCAACCATGCGAGCCGCAGTGAACGCTCTGAAGCAACTCGAACCGACCACGATCATTGTCGCCGCGCCCGTAGCAGCACGAGAAACTTGTGAGTCGTTTAAGGCTGACGTGGATTCGACCTGTGTTTGCGTCATGAGTCCAGAACCATTTCAAGGTGTCGGTTTGTGGTACCGGGACTTTTCGCAGACGACAGATGAAGAAGTCTGTTTCCTGCTAGATCAAGCCAAAGGTCCTTCACGCAAGCGTGTTGCTTGATTGCGGGCAGTAACAATGAAAGGAGGAGGAGCAATGTCCAGTGCGACCTCCGTGCTTATAAGTGATGTTGTAGGCGAGGCAGCTCATCGCCTGGTTGGTGAGTTCGATGACTACGATCCACTCATGGAGCAGATTGGAGACGCGAGGATCGTTTTGATTGGCGAAGCGTCACATGGCACTCATGAGTTCTATCGGGAGCGCGCTCAAATAACCAAGCGACTAATAAAGGAGAAGGGGTTTACTGCTGTCGCAGTTGAAGCTGATTGGCCTGATGCGTATCGCGTCAATCGCTATGTTCGTGGGCTTAGCAATGATGCGGATGCGGTTGAGGCGTTATCTGGTTTCAAACGTTTTCCGTCCTGGATGTGGCGTAATGCTGATGTTCTTGATTTCGTTGGGTGGTTGCGGACCTATAACGAAGATCTTCCCCCTACAACGGGGCAAGTCGGATTTTATGGCCTCGACCTTTACAGCCTGCACACCTCAATTGCAGCCGTGCTTGACTATCTGGAACGTATTGATCCCGCAGCAGCAGAACGCGCTCGTATCAGGTACTCGTGCTTCGATCAATTCGGCAAGGACGAACAAGCTTACGGGTACGCCACGGGGTTAGGCATATCCAAATCGTGTGAAGACGAAGTAGTCACTCAACTTCTCGAGATATACCAAAATGCGACCGAATACGCCTGGCGTGACGGAAAAGTAGCCGCCGACGAACATTTCTATGCAACTCAGAACGCGCGGCTCGTCATGAATGCAGAGCGTTACTATCGATCAATGTTTCGCTCGCGCATCTCGTCGTGGAATCTGCGCGACGCGCACATGGCTGAGACGCTCGAGACGTTGCTCGCATTCCTAAATTCCCAGAATGTGAATTCAAAGATTGTTGTTTGGGAGCACAACTCGCACTTGGGTGATGCCCGTGCTACCCGTTTGGGCGAGGAAGGGGAGTGGAACGTTGGGCAACTCGTGCGCGAACGACACAATCAAGACGCTGTACTGATCGGTTTCACCACTCATCACGGCACGGTTACCGCGGCCTCAAACTGGGATGGACCAGCGGAACGAAAGCATGTACGCCCAGCGCTTGAAAACAGTTATGAGCGACTCTTTCACGAAGTGAATATCCCGCGCTTTCTGCTGAGATTTCGCAATACCGACCGAGTCACCGCAGCGCTTGCCGAGCCGATGCTCGAGCGGGCGATCGGCGTGATCTACCGTCCCGAGACTGAACGCGCTAGTCACTACTTTCAGGCTCGGTTGTCAGCGCAGTTCGACGCTGTAATTCATTTCGATGAAACGCGCGCCGTTGAACCACTGGAACGCACTTCGGAATGGGAAGCCGGTGAAGTACCAGAGACATTTCCAACGGGTATCTAATAAGGAGACCATCATGAAAACGAGAGAGATTCCGAGAGAGGAATGGAATGAATTTTTTGACAGTTTCAGTCGCCAACACGAGGGTTGGTTGGTGACGCTTGAGGTTCTCGGTCATGAAATCGGAGCCCAGGTTGAGGAGCACGATCTGTCATTTGGAGGAATCGCAAATGAATGGGACGAGATCCACGGCAATCAGATTGTCATTATGTTAGGCTCGAAGCCGCATGATCACATCTCTCATAGTATTGATCGTCCCACACATGTCTTTCTGGAACAGACAGACGAGGGAGCAGACGTTGCCCTTTCGGTTAGATCGGGAGACGGAATTACCGCTTTGTTGCGCTTTCGTACTGCGATACTTCCTGAGATGGTTGATGCGATTTTCGTCCCAGCTCGGACTTAAAGAAGAGGCATTTGACGGTGTGTGCTGAAGGTGTCGTGAGTGAGGTTGGTTCAATTTAGGTGTAGGCGTCGACGAAGGCTATGCCACCAACTTTCTCTCCTGGTAACTGACTCAGATTTCATTGCCTTGGTCTCAGCTTCATCTGGAGTTGCTCGATGACCAGTCAGATTATCGATGCGAATGCGATAGAAGATCGGCGTAATGGATTCAGGCGAACCCCGATGACTGCTTGCGGCAAATGCGGGCTGCCACCACATCGCGTGCCTTTGCAGCAGAGTGAGGGCTTTAATCCGGGCCGCTTCGTATTCAGGTTCGTCCGGTAGTTCCTCATAACGACCAAAAACAATAACGCTCATCCAATTGTCAAAGCTGAAGCGCTGGTCAATCTCCAGGCAAACATTTTCATTTGCCCGCATCCATTCCGTCTTCTGCCCCAGCGTGGTCACGCCATAGATGTGTTGTCCGTTAAAGGCAAAGTAGATGGGAACGACATACGGGTGGTTGTCACTCGCGCACCCCAGCCTACCGAACCTGGCATGCTTGAGCGCCTTGTTACACTCCTCCTCTGTCATCTCCTGGATAATCATCTCTACCGACTCCCTGTCAGAACCCGGTTTGACAATAGTTGCCCAATAAAACTCGCAAGGTGTGTTCCATCCAGACATCTATAGTTCGGGCCGGTACCCCGGTCGCTCGTGCGGAAACCTACCCAACTATTGTGTGAAAGCTCGCTGGATACGCTGTGTTGCCGTCAACCAACGGGTCCACTCCCGGAACAACGCAGGTTTAGTTGGCACTTTGTTTGAGAAACGGCGCTCGTGAGGTCCATTCACAGGCACGTTCATTGCTTCTTTTCCAGGTGGAAAGGCGATCATGAAACAAACGAGACGGCAAAAGGGAATTACGATGAAACAGAAGATGGTACTGGCCGTCTTGAAACGAAGATGGCAACTAGCACGGCACAGCGTAAGGTTGTGAAGCGACTGCGATGTTACGAGGGATCTTCCCGATGGAGCCCTTTGCTTCTTCTCTCTCTCCTCCTCGCGGTGTTTGGAATCGCTAATGGGACAGAAAAACGGAGCAGCTCACAGGCGCTTGATCTTGCAGAACGGTTAGAAGCGGAACAGCGATTAGCGGATCTTGGTTATTGGGGTGGTCCAATCGACGGGACGATCGATCCGTCAAGCCGTCATGCTTTGATTGCCTTTCAAAAAGTGGAAGGGCTTCCGCGCAGTGGCACTCTAACGCACAAAGAGCTGCAGGCTTTGCGCACGGCTGTTCCGCCACTCCCTCGGCATACTGGTTATGCGCACGTCGAGATTGATCTCAGTCGACAAGTTCTGTTCGTGGTTGATGCAACTGATGCGGTTACACACATCCTTCCGGTGTGCACAGGCAATGAGAAAACCTATGTAGACCACGGGCAGGTCCACAGGGCTCATACACCGACAGGTAAGTTTAAAGTACTGCGGAAGATTGTTGGCTGGCGACGAAGTTCGCTGGGTCTTCTCTACTACCCAAACTATATTCACGAAGGTACAGCGATTCACGGAAGTCCTCTTGTCGCAGTCTATCCGGCTAGTCATGGATGCATTCGGATACCGATGTTTGCAGCGAAGGGTTTCAGTGAACTAGTGCCTGTCGGGACCGATGTCTTTATCTATCAGACCTAAGGCCAGTCAACTAAGGATGGGAGAAAGAAAATGCAAATGAACATCGAAACAACATCGTGGCAAGCCCGGTTGGCTGAGTTCGGCAAGCGCAACAACCTGCGACCGACGAGGTTGGAGGTCTTAGGATCAGATAGAGAGATAGAATCAGATTTCTGGCTCGAGGATGGTCTGCTCTTGACGGGCATTGAGATGGACCCGGATGGAGATAACGGTCCATCCATTGAGATCATGCTTGAGGCGCCCGCCGAAATTCCTCAAACCCATATGACTCATACCGTGGGCCAAGTACGCAGGATCAAAATGCACACAACCGGCGGTTTCGATGAAGAGTTAGAGATCGAGGACAGCGAAGGCGCGATCACAATCTTGCGTTTCGAGTCTGAAGCATCGACTAAGATGTTGGATCGGGAAGTCTAAACTTACCGCACCTGTTTTGGCTCCCGAGAAGCTAGATATTTGTAGTCCCGAAACACTCGAACGCCGTTGCTCCACTCAGAACGAAATGTTCCGCCGACATCTGCGTCCATTGCGCTCCTCTGAGCGCGCGTGCGGTATCGCGCTCAGCCCTCCCGATACTACTGTGGCTCTTTTAGGAGTGAAATGTCGTTGACCTGGAGCGACATCGCGCCCCTAATGGAGCGCTGTCGATCATGTAGTGGCTGCTATAAACATGCTGCTCCTCCGAAGCAAGACCAAGTCAGTCAAGTATTTATTACCGTTTCAACGTTTTGCCATTTCGGCTGGGGCAAAAGAACTTCCATGTTGTCAGTAACTTCGCTATGCAAACCGTTAAAACGGTTCCCTTCGTAGACTTGCTGCTGGTCACCGGGCTGAAGCCCGGTGTGAATGAGAGTGGTTGATCAGACTTTTGAGGCAAGGCCCACGGTTTCAAACAGATGCTGGCGAGTGATCCGATCAACACCAGCATTCTTTTTGGCCTCGCTAAGGGATACTGGAAGGCGGGTGCTGATC
>DATBMP010000442.1:0-9417 GCA_036554845.1 Pyrinomonadaceae bacterium | reverse complement strand
AGTTGGCGCTCCAGCTCGCTGCGCAAGCACTCGATTTCTGCTTTTTTAGCCTCCGCAGCTGCCACTCGTTCCGCTTTCTCTTTGTCTAACTGTTGGATCTGCGCTTGAGTCACCAGACGCAATTGCTCAACTTCGGTGCGGCTTCTGTTTTCTGCTTCGCTGAGTTGACGCTTAGCTTCAATGCGCGTGCTCTCGACTTCCGCCTTCCGCGCCTCGACTGCTGCCACTAGCTCCGTTCTCTCCTTGTCAAAGCTCTGGATTTGGGCCTGAGTCTTGAGGCGTACTTGCTCAACTTCTGTACGACTTCTGTTTTCTGCTTCGCTCAGTTGTCGCTTGTCTTCCGCTTTCCGCGCCTCGAGTGCCGCTACTAGTTCCGCTTTCTCTTTGTCAAACTTTTGGATCTGAGCCCGAGTCTCGAGATGCTGTTGCTCAACCTCAGTTCGCTGTTGCGCGACAACTTCAAGATCTTGCTGAAACTCTTCCACCTCGTGGTGCAAGAGGGCGAGTTCCTTTTCCCGTTTTTCTTCTAGCTCACGCAGTGTCTGCTCAGCTTCAGCGCATCGCGCCGCATGCTCTTCGGCGCGCTTTGCGGCTTCTAACTCGATTCTCTTTCGCGTCAGCTCTTCAGCCTCAAGCAGCTGTTGCTCGAGCTCCCCAATCGCCTTTTGCACCAATGCGGTTCTCTTCCAGGTCAGATCTTCAGCGTCGAACAGGCGGTGCTTCAGCTCGCGCATTGCCTTTTGGACCACTTGCTCTTCTGGAGTGATTGATGACGCGGTTACTTCGGTTGCTTGATTCATGGGTTTTTCCAACCTCTGTTCTTCAATAGCAAGGTTTTGAAAAACGGTTTCCTGAAATGATGGATCCTTGTGGGCGCTAAATGATTCACGAACTTTGGCAGCCTCGATGTTTAACTCTCGTTCCAGCAGACTGCCAATATCAAACACTACCGGACCGCTGATCTGAGAAAGCGCTTGCTCAGCGGCGAAACGAACTTCCGAAGCATCATCCAAAAGCGCGTTTACCAGAGATACAATCCCGCGTGGGTTACCGATGAGGCCAAGCGCGCGAGCCGCCATTGCTCTTTCGTTGGGCAGCTCTGCGGTACCTAGCTCCTGCATTGCGTCGTCTAAGTAAGCGTTATCCAGAATCAGTCGGCGGGCGTGCTCCGTTTCCTCGATGTTGGCTCGAGAAAGTGTCGCGAAGAGTTCCGCGGCTATGGTTTTTCGAATGCTCGGATCTTTTGAAGAAAGGATTTCGGTTTGCTGGGAGCGTCCGGCAAGGAGATCTCTGACTGTCCGCGTAGCTTCGGCGAGGGTCTCAATCCCAGATGAGTTATCGTGACAGGGGGGAGCCTCGTCATTGTTCCCAGGCATCGCGGCAATGAGATCGGCAGACCGCTTCTTGGGTAACGGTGATGAGTCGAAGTTGAGCTTTGTAGTGGCCACTGGTCGAAGCCTTTCGAAAAATGGCTCTTTCGCCATTCCTGTTCTTGTTGACTTCCCACTCAAATAGACTGTTTTTGGTAGAGGATGAGCGGGAGCCCTGGCCTCATAGGGCTTGGGGCAGCTACTGGGAGCCGGTCGGGGAATGTCGAATCGGGAGGGCCTACTTGGTCACTTCAGTCCCATTGATGTTGTTTTACCACAGCAGTCTTTGTTCAACAAGATTTTTTCTCTGTGAATTCCTGGCGAGATAAAGGCTTGAGCAGACTGATGCCAAAATGCGGCACTCGTAGGGCTGGCACGGCTGCCAGATCTGACTTACAAACTGAGCAAAACTATAGGATTAATGCTAGGAACCGACTTTACTCATGCCCTCAGCAGCGGAAGAAGTACGGTCGCTCCATCCATCAGCGCGTGTGCAATGACGAAGGGAACCAACCGGCGGATTCGCAGGTACAAGAGCGTTGCAAAAACCGAATGCGGCACGGACGACAGCAGCCGAAAGGCCATGAATTTCAGATCGAAAGTTAACGGCATCACAACGTGCTGAAACGACCACGCTAGCACTACAAGCGCGACCGCCAGGCTCGTACTCCGAAAAAGAACCTGAAAACGGGGCGCCAGATAGCCGTTATAGGTCATCTGTTCGGTAAGCCCCCAAATTACCGGCCACACCAGCACGCCATAGAGGGCGGCCGGCAAAGGCAACGAGCCGAGGAGATACGGTGAGGTGAGCGTTCCATAAAGGAGCCAGCCGGTCGCATAAACGCCACCCAGGATGAACACGAGGCTTATCGGAATCAGCGCGATTCCGAGGAGGTCCGCTACAAACTTCAACGAGGAGCGAAATGATCAGCAAGTTGCTCTTTTGAATCAACGCCGTTTACTTACTCCGGCAAACCCACTTTCCTCATCAGGTCTTTGAAACGTTGATCGTCGCGAACCAGGTCCAGCCGCGGATCGACTTTCAACATTTGCATTTGAAATGCCCGCTCTTCGAGCCCCTTTTGAAGCCAAAACAGAGTCTCGTCTCGTTTTCCCAATCCAGCATATACATAAGCGATACTCGCCGCAGATATATATTGAGTTTCTCGAAGCCTTTTAAGTTTTTCCAGCTCTTGCTGGGCCTCGGAAGTGTGGCCAGCAACTGCATATACATATCCGGGCACACCAGTGAGGCCTATTTCCGCGCTCTCGGGAGCTGCTTTGATACTCGCGAGAGCTTCTTCGTTCATTTCCTTTTTGATGTAAGCAAGGGACAGATAAGAATGCGCAGCGGGAAAATCAGGATCAAGCTCCAATGCTCTCTGAAACTGTGCAATAGCCTGGTCGTAGTCGCGAGCAGATAAGAAATTCTGTCCGAGCTCAAAGGTCGTGATCGTGGACAAAGGATCAAGCTGCAAAGACAACTTTCTTTCGGCAATCGCTTCCTCCAGGCGGCCTTGTCTCTCCAGGTATCCGCCATACCATTGATGTGCAACCGGATAGCGCGGATTCAATGCGATGGCTCGTTTGTATTCCTTTTCGGCTTCGGCCCAGTTCCATTCATAAACCTGCAGTACGCGGGCGAGCGAGGTGTGGGCCTCAGCAAGCGTCTCGTCGATCGCCAGCGCCTGCAAGGCGGCCGTTTTTGCCTTCGGCATGGCAAAGCTCGGCTCGAAACCACTAGCGGGCACCACGTAGCTATCAGCAAGGCCGGTATAAGCCAACGCGAATCCAGGATCTTTTTGGATGGCCTGCTCAAAGTACTGAATCGCTCTCCTGATCGAATCGGGAGCTCGCTTGTTCCAGAAGAACCTCCCTTTCAAATAAAGCTGAAATGCCTCTGAGTTGTCAGTATAGTTCCTGGTCAAGTGTTTCGCTTCTGCATTAGAGAGACGCGCGCGCAGCTTTCGCGAAACATCACTCGCGATATCCTTTTGCAGCACGGCGAGGTCCTGCATCTTTCGATCATACTGCTCTCCCCAAACGGAGGCTCCTGTCCGCGCATCAACCAACGAAAGATAGAGCGTCACGTTGTCACCACGCTGAAGAACACGTCCTAGCAGCAAGGCATCGACTGACAGATCTTGACTGATCTGCTTTTCATTGATGTTTGCCCCCTTGTATCGGAATACGGAATTCCTCGCCTTTACTGATAGGTTCGGCAAATTCGACAAACTGTTTATGAGCGATTCAGTCATGCCATCCGATAGATATTCGACATCAGGATTTCCGTTCTCGTTAACAAAGGGCAACACTGCGATAGAATCGATCTGATTTCCACTCGCGCCTCCCGTGGACCAATACCAATAGCCAATTGCAATCAAAGAAATCAGCAACACGCCGATGAACGCGGTACCGAGTTTGTGCGTGCTAATCCCTCTAACTAAATACTCTGCTGTCGATGCAGGTTGGCCAACGGAGTGGGTGCTTTGTACGGTAGCGACACCAGTAGTGCCGGCACCAGAGCTCACGGTCCTCGCAGTCACCAGCGACCGTTCTACATTAGCGATCCCTTTCAACTCTTCGATTACCTCTTCTAGATCATTCGCCGTGTCGCGAATGCTCTGATATCTCTTCTCTGGTTCTTTTGCGAGGCATCGGCGAATGATGCGCTGCAATTCCGTAGGCGCATTGGGGTTGGTGTCGGCAATGGCCGGCGCCGGGTCATGAATGATCTTGTGCAATGTATCGACCACAGAGTCAGCCGCAAAAGGCCTACGACCCGTAACTGCTTCGTAGAGGACGCAGCCAAAGGAAAAGATGTCAGAACGCTGATCAAGGGTCTTTGCGCTTGCTTGCTCCGGGGACATGTAATCTACGGTCCCCATGATTGCACCAGGAGCGGTGCGTTGCGGCATTGCGGCGGTGGCGACTTGAGTGTTCACTTCCTCACCATCAAAGCGCTGCTCTGTCGACTCGACCAATTTTGCCAGGCCGAAGTCCAGAATTTTCGCGTGGCCATCATGGGAGATCATGATGTTGTCGGGTTTCAGATCGCGATGGATGATACCGGCAGCATGCGCTTTCGCGAGGCCGTCTGTAACTTGATTGAGATAGTTCAGCAGCTTTGGGAGTGGGGTGCGTTTCTGATGAATCTCCTCACGCAAGGTTTGACCATCGATGAACTCCATCGCGATGAAGTGCACTGCGTCCTGCTCGCCAGTCTTATTAATGTTTTGGTTCTCAGCCGCACCTATCTCGTAGATGTGGGCGATGTTGGGATGGTTCAGTGCCGCGGCACATTTTGCCTCCTGCACAAAACGACGCATGCGATCTGGTTTGTTAACGACAGCGGACGGGAGAATTTTCAGGGCTACTTTGCGATCGAGTTTCGTGTCCTCTGCCAAATACACTTCGCCCATTCCACCCGAGCCGAGCTTGGAAATGACAACATAATGCGAGATCGTGGAGTTAAGGGAAATTTGGTGCACAGGACTCCGGGTCTGCTAATCGTTAGCCCACGAAGCCAAGCATTGAACTTGGTGTTTGGTGCAGAAAGAGAAGAGCAACGTTCCGTCGACGCGAACGCATTTGAGGACGGCGCGGAAATCAGAACACTTTTCGAGCTACTAAAGTCGCAATCACTTCAAGCGCACTACCCGTGGTCGAGCTAAATCTTGGCGAGAGTGGGATGCGAACCCACATGGTTTACTCGGAAACTAATTTTCTCTCTCTCTCTCTCTCTCTCTCTGAGCCATTCTGACTGAGTTCAAGATACCAGACGCAAGCTCGCCGTAACAAAATTTCGACCGCTTAATGCGCGGCCAACATCACTCTATCTGCCGCACGCAAGATTGTCTGTCTCGAGTTTAGGCAGCTGCTCTTCGATCAAACTTTCGCAAGTCGGTCCAATAGCGGGGTGGGATTAACAAGGTGTGGACGACAGATTGAAGATTAAACTCACCGACGATGCCGTAAGTTCGCACGAGGCTGGGCATCAACTTATTTGAACTGAGATGCAGCATTTGACGCACTTCATCCGGCACCAGCGATGCTTGTACCTGAAGCAGCAAATAGTAACGCCAAACTCCCAAATGCCGGCGGTACTGCCGGAATAGCATCGCAGTGTGGCGGCTGTATCTGAGATCACGGAGGAGGTGGCGCCGCCGGTCCATTCGCCACTCTGCATAAGTTTCTGGTAACTCTGGAATTGATAGACCCTCGCCGATCCGCCGAAAGACGTTGTACAAGTCATCTTGTTGGGTGTTTGAGAGCGGTCTGTAAAGCAGGGCGTAAGAGCGTTCCGAATAGTCGATCAACATGTAAAGGACGTCGCGGTAGGCCCAATCAGGAATGGCTTGTCCACGCTCGCGCTCAACCGAACTGTGCTGCGCGTTTATTCGCTCGAGGGTACGCCGCGCCTTCTCTTCATCTACGAATACGATCTCCTGAGCATAACGAACCGTCGAGAAGAGTCGCCCGATCGGGTCGCGAGGAATTTTGCCTGTGAAGAAAAGCCAGTCGACGGCACGGTTAAGTGCGAACTCAGCTGCTGAGCCCGCGAAGATTAGTAGAACGAGATCTGGGTTGCCCCAGATCGTTCGTACGATTGAGCGAGTGTTTACAAAATCACGCATCGCCTCGCAGCTTCTTGTGAACAGAGATACTTCTTATCGCTGAAAACTATGAATGAAAGGTTTGTCGTCGTCATGATAGACGCTGAATTGAACCTCGCGCTTTGTTACAACTGTGATCACTGAACCGCAGAAATCAAAACAGCGTCGCGTAACAAGAGACCACGAGTGCACGCGAGCGTCTTTCCGTCACGAGACCAGGCATATCCCGTCATCAGGCTGTCTTTAAACTGGGTCACTTGTTTGGGAGGACCCCCGCTTACAGGTTGCGCCCAAAGGTTGGTGAGATTACTGATGCTTACTGGATAGAGAATAGAACTACCGTCGTGTGACCATTGCGCCAGCGGAAAAATGGTGCCGCTAGATTGAAATGGGAACACCTGAACCGGTTCGCCGCCATCCACTGACATGATGGCAATACGATTTGGAGGGGCAAGCGGATCGTGCGACTCAGGGTAAAGATAAGCCACATACTTTCCATCTGGTGACATCGTTGGACCAACTGCAACCCGATCGATAACCTGAATCGGTTCACCGCCCTCCGCACTCACTTTCCACAATGTTGGTTTGCCATTTGTCAATGACGTGTAGAACACCCACTTATCGTCGACGGAGAATGTGGGCGTCCCATCAGCAACTCCATTGGTTAATCTTTTCGCGTTCGCTCCATCCACATCCATTCGCCAAATGTTTTTCGTTCCAGAACGATTCGAACTAAGAACTATGAAGCGGCCGTCGTGCGAAACGGCGGGACTCATGTTCTGGCCCACGTTAGCTGTCAACTGCCGGCGATTTGAGCCGGCACTGTCCATGATCCAAATATCGAGGTTGCCACTCTCGTTTGAGACAAACACAATTCGCCCATCCGGAGTCCATGAAAGTCCATTGCCGCTGGAAGAATAAAATCCGACGTTCCCAGTTTGTAACTGCACGGCCTTGTCAGCGTCCCAATTTGGCGCAACCCAAATGTTAACCAGCCCAGACGTCTGAATAGTGCTAAACCGTGCTCCGTCCATTGCCAATGACAATGAACGATAAGTGTTAAGGTCGTTAGTAATGCTTCGTTTTTCGCCACCCGGATATCCGAGAAACCATACCTGGCTGTCGCCGGGACCTTCTCCGGCAATTACCAGTAGACCGCTCATATCTGGTAACCACTCAACACGTGCAGTGAAGCGCCAGGGATCCGGAGTCAAGTCTGTCTCTTTCCCGTCGGCCACTGAAAACGCGATTACGCGACTGGGACCTGATATTCGCGCTACGCTGGTCGCGATCAGCTTGCCATCAGGAGACCACGACGGTGCCGTAAAAAAGATTGGTGAAAACTGTTCGGGTGTTTTACGCGTCGCTAAAATACGCTCACCGCTTCCATCGACGTTGGCAATCACCAGGGCGCTCGCGCCGGTACCGGGAAAGGTACCGCGAAGCAGTGCCATCTGTTTTCCGTCAGGTGAAAAACTGACAGCGCTGTCTATGCGTTCCAGGATTTTTGTTGGAGTGCCGCCTAGCACCGGAATGCGATAAAGCGTTCCAGCATCCAGGTTTGACTTTACCGAGTAGTACAAATCATTACCGTCACGCGAAAAAGTTATCCCAAAAAAACCGATCGGCGCGGGGGGCACAATCATTGTGTCATTGGCTGTACTTACCTGTCTGATGAATAGGCTCTGTTTACCTCCGTCACTTAGGGCATAGACCAGGTACTTGCCGTCCGGTGAGAGCGTCGCGTCGATTGCCTTTGTTGAATTCGTCAGACGCGTAATTTTCATCTGCGGAAACGCGCGTTTGTTTTCGGGCGTGGCCCACCATACTTTGTAAGCTATCGCTGTCCCGACCAAGGCAATGACAACAAAAGCTGCGGACAGCGCTAGCCATCGGCGGCTGCGCGTTGTTTGTTCGTCTACCTGTCTGGCGGTGGTCCTCGCTACTTGCTGCGTGGTATTGGGTTCTCCAGGTTTGATCGCCGGTTTGCCGTGCTCAGCCGCCGTTGTGGTTTCGGTTTTTTCATTCGGTGTCTGGAGCAAATGTGCAGCTATCTCTAACTGCTGTTTCACTCCACGCAAGTCGCTAAGCAGCTCACGCGCCGTTTGGTAGCGATCCTCGCGGTCCTTTCTTAATGTCTTTCGGACAATCCAATCCAATTCAGGCGGGATCCTTCCGCCAGGTACCAGTGGCAAGGGATCACGCTCGAGAATCGCGACGATTAGATCGCTAGGCGTACTTCCCTTGAAAGGCATCACACCGGAAAGCAATTCGTAGAGCACTACGCCAAGGCTCCAGATGTCGGTCCGCGCATCGAGGGCAAGTCCGCGTGTCTGTTCAGGTGACATGTATGCGGTGGTGCCTATCACCACGCCTGTATCGGTGTCCACCTGCAGGATGGTAGAAACAGCAGTGTCAGTTGAACCACTGCGAACCTCTGTCAGTTTGGCCAGTCCAAAATCAACCACTTTTACGTAGCCGTCACTGCGTAACATTATGTTTTCGGGTTTGATGTCTCGATGGACAATCCCTGCCTGGTGCGCAGCGTTGAGAGCGGTAGCGGTCTGAATTCCGATATCCAGCACCTCGTTAGTTTTGAAGTGAGCTCTTAACTGACGTTGCCGCAGAGTCTCGCCTTCGACATATTCGGCGGCAATAAACTGCCGATCCTCAAATGTGCCCACTTCGTAAACGGTTAGAATGTTGGGATGATTCAACGCTGAAGCTGCGCGCGCTTCTCTTTCAAAACGACGCAGTCGTTCAGGATCACTAGCGTAACTTGACGGCAGGAACTTCAGGGCCACCTTTCTGCCGAGGCGAGTATCCTCAGCCAGAAAGACTTCTCCCATACCGCCGCTCCCCAAAATCGAAAGAATTCGGTAGGAGCCAATCGACTGTCCGACTCTCATAATCGATTCTGGCTCGATTAACGATTTAGCGGCAAGTTGATACGCCGGAGCGTCGATAAACTCTCCGCTCTTTTCATATGACTCGATTAACGATTCGACTTCTGATCTGAGCTCAACGTTTCCAGAACATACCTCGTCCAGAAACACCGCACGCCCCGCCGGTTCATGCTCAAGTGCTGCGTGAAACAGTTGTTTAATTTGTTGCCACCGCTCCGGCTGCATCTGATTTTCGACCTGCTGAAATCTGAGCCTAACCATTTACAACGCGAAACCAAGGGTCTGTTCCCCTCATGGCTACTCGATTCTTCTCCTAAGCCAGGCGCGCGCGAGCTTCCAGTCTCGCTCGACTGTGGCATGTCCAACTCCCACAACCTCTGCGACTTCTTCAATTGACAGTCCGCCAAAGAATTTGAGTTCGACGATCCTTGCCTGCTGAGGGTCGAAGACGGCGAGTTCCTCGAGGGCCTCGTGCAGCGCAAGAACATCGAAATCAGGGCCAGTCTCTAGGCCCGTTGCATTTGA
>DATBMP010000351.1:0-5954 GCA_036554845.1 Pyrinomonadaceae bacterium | reverse complement strand
GAGGCCTATCCAAAAGCAAAACTGACTGTCCAGAAAGCGTTAAGTCTGGACGATACGCTCGCCGAAGCACATGCCAATCTGGGAGCGATCACAATGTTCTATGACCTCGATTGGGTGAGTGCGGAGCGAGAATATAGGCGGGCGATCGAACTGAATCCTGACTACGAGATTACTTATGAAGTGTATTCCTACCTCTTGTGCGCTCTCGGGCGGCCGGACGAGGGCATTGAAAAGGCCCGGCGAGGTTTGGAAGCTAATCCGTTGTCAGGCCCAATGGCGAACGATCTGGCCCTGGCCTACTACCAGGCACGCCGATACGATGAAGCGATCGAGCAATATCAGAAGACACTCGAAATGGAACCTACTCGCGCCGAGGCGCTGTTGGGACTTGGGATGGTTTACGAGCAGAAGGGTATGTACGAAGAAGCGATTGAAGAATATCAAAAAGCGATCAACGCGGCGGGAAGGTCGTCTGCTATCTTGGCGCAACTCGGACACGCCTACGCGATGTCAGGCAAGAGAAACGAGGCGATCAGCCTGGTCGGCGAAATAAAGAACATGTTAGACCAGAGCTTTAGGAGCCCTTACGATCTGGCGATCCTTTACACCGGACTCGGCGAGCGGGAGGACGCTTTTGAGCAACTAAACAAGGCGTATGAGGAAACGAGCGGCTGGATAATGTATCTTAAAGTTGAACCACAGTTTGATTCGCTTCGGGCCGATCCACGTTACGGGTCACTGCTCCAGCGCCTCAACCTATCCGCGTGAAGATGTCGTTTGGAAGAAAAGCCCGCCTGGCGACCGTCCAGCACCTCAACCTATCCCGTGAAGATGCCGCCTGGAAGAAAGGCCGGATTGGGGACCCTCCAGCGCCTGAATGTTTTTTCGATGTGTTGTATTTGATTTAACTGGTCGGGGCGAGAGGATTCGAACCTCCGACCTCACGGTCCCGAACCGTGCGCTCTACCAGGCTGAGCCACGCCCCGACAAGGAGCCTGGATTCTAAGCGTCGTCGATCTCTAAGTCAAACTTAAGAAAAATTCGGTAACGGAACGTACCAAGTTTCGGTGTCTTACGCTGTCGAATGTGAGTAAATGAACAGCATGTAACTGATGCTCCACAGTGACGCACGACATCGTGAAAGGAATGCTTTCCGCGAAACACCGCTCGTTAATGAGCTTACATCTAAAGCGGTGTCGCGCTCGGCATTGCCACCGCACGCCAAACAACTGTCCAGAGTTAAACTTCCGCTTGTGCTTTTGCAGCTCGGGTCTTCTCGCGTCTCGATTTTAAGTACTCAATGAACGGCGGCATCAGTGACAAAAGGACCACCACAATCACAACCCACTCGATATGTTCGTCGAGGTCTATGCCAAACTTTGATTTGAGAATGCTGCCCAGGAAGTAGCCACCTAACAACATGCTGAACACCCACAGGAACCCGCCCACCACGTTGAAAACTACAAACCGTCGATAAGGCATCTCAGCGGCACCTGCAACTATCGGTGCGAACGTTCTGACGATCGGGACAAAGCGAGCGATGATAATCGTCTTGCCACCATACTTCTCATAGAACTCATGCGCCTTTTGCAGATGGCTTGGGCGAAATAGCAACGATTTCTGTCTCTTGAAAAGACGTGGTCCCATCTTGGCCCCGGTGTAGTATCCGACCGCATCGCCAACTACCGCAGCTACGAAAAGTGTCGACAGCAAGATAGCTAGATTGAGTTTGCCGGCCGCAGCGAAGAGACCCGCCACCACCAGAAGTGAATCGCCGGGAAGAAAGAAACCCACGGCCAAACCTGTCTCTGCGAAAACGATAAAGATCAGTCCGAAGTAAACAAATAACCCGCCCTTGGCGAGTAGAGTTTCGATGATGATTTTCGGGTTAAGCAGCTCGCGCAACTGATGAACGAATTCGTAGATAGATTCCATAATTTATCCGAGCTGTTACTTAGGACGACCAACCGTGCTGACCAATCAGCGGTACAAAAGCACAACCGCCGTGGTCCTCTTCTCTGTAACCGCTTTCGGTTTTGATTACCCGAATCAGTCGTTGAGCTTCACGAGACTCACCGACGGGAACAATCAATCGCCCGCCAACTTTCAACTGGGCAACCAGCGGCTCGGGCACTACTGGACCACCGGCGGCAACAAGAATGGCATCGTATGGTCCATGCGCGGCCCATCCGAGAGTGCCATCAAAGCATTTCACGGTCGCGTTGTAGATTCCTAAATGGCGAATTCGAGCCTGGGCTTCGCGTGCGAGATCGCCGATCCGCTCAATTGCGTAAACCTGGCCAGCGATCTTTGCGAGCACGGCAGTTTGATAGCCAGAGCCGGCGCCGATCTCCAACACACGACTATCCTTGTCGATCTCTAACAACTCAGTCATGCGCGCAACGATGAACGGTTGCGAAATAGTTTGGTTGGCGCTGATTGGTAGGGCGTGATCACCGTAGGCGCGACTTTGAAGGGCTTGAGGTACAAAGGCATGTCGCGGAACAGTGCGCATAGCTTCTAAAACTCGCGCATCACGAATGCCGTAGTGTTCGCGCAACCTTGCCACCATGCGTTCCCTCGGGATCGCATAATCCTGCATTGGATCAGAAGGTTGCTGACTAACTTGGTGCACGAAGGGATTCTAAACTATTAAACAATGGAAGGCAGTAAGAGTGATCGCTAGAAGCCAGAGGTCAGGAATCACAGAAGTCAGAAGTCAAAGGTCAGCGGTCATAGGGTTCCGAAGTGTACAGTGCTTTTCCCTCAACAGAGCTAACGATTCACAAACTCGCCACGAAAAGAAAACCACCGACCTCGGACCTTACCAGGCCGGACGGCCCGCGTACGCTTCTACTCTTTCAAAATCAATTCAGACGAGCTCAGATAATTCCAGGTCTCGATCGTTGTGAGTGCGTTGTGATCAGTCATGTCAGCCTTGAGCGGAGTAACTGAAGCAAACCCGAGTTCAACGGCTTGATAGTCGGTTCCGTCAGCGGAGTTCTTATTGAAGTACTCTTCGCCGATCCAGAAGTAAGCTTTGCCGCGCGGATCAATATGCTCGCTAATCACAGGTCGAGCATTCTTGATTCCTTGTCTGGTAACGCGAACGCCTTTGATCTCGCCGGGCGGCAAATTGATATTGAGCAAGGTTCCTTCCGGAAGACCATCGGCCAGGACTTTCTTCACCGCCGTGATCGCAAACCGCGCTGACTCAGTGAAATCAAAGTTCTCACGGGCAACCAAACTGAACGCGAGACCGGGAACACCGAGGATCGTTGCCTCGAGCGCGCCTGCTACTGTCCCCGAGTACGTAGCATCGTCACCCAGGTTGCCGCCGTGATTTATTCCTGAGGCACAAATCTGTGGACGCAGATCATCGGGAAGAATCTTATTAAGTGCGAGGGTGACGCAGTCAGTGGGTGTGCCATCCACGGTCCAATGACGTTCATCAATCTGACGAATGCGAAGTGGTCTTGCAAGCGTCAGGCTGTGTGCCGCACCGCTCATTTCAGATGCGGGTGCGACCACGTAAACGTCACCCACTTCCTTCAGGGCGGCTTCCAGCTTTATGAGCCCATCGGAATGAATTCCATCGTCGTTTGTTAACAAGATTCTCGTCATTGCGAATTCAGTACCATCACTACGGCACACGCGTGACTTGTTTGGACTCGATCACTGGGGAGCGTCCACCACTCGTCTCTAGTCTTTAGCGAACCGGTGAGATGAGAGCACGACACGTGCCGAGGACTGCGGAAGAGATGCTAATCGCGAGGGGTTGTCCGCATCCGTCCCTTCTTCTTATTGCGCTTGCGCGCCAATGCCGATTTGAGTTTTGCCTTTTGACCTGGTGGGATGAAAAACGCGTGTTTCTTGGCGTCTTTGATGATCTCCTCAGTCATCACTTTGCGCTTGAAACGCCTCAACGCGCTTTCAATCGATTCACCTTGATTAACTGTAACTATCGCCATTCCTTCTCCGTCTTTCTTGTTTAGAATCCCAAAACCTATTCGCAAGAGCTATTTAACACGTCCGGAACGCTCGCGGTCAAGTTGGCATACAGCCTGAATTACATGATGGAACCCCGTTAAGCACGAAGGCTCAACGGGGTTCACTATTCATAAAGCAATCGTCCGAAATCTAGACGGCAACTGCTTCGTGCTTTTCAACCGGTTTGCGGGTCAGTCCCTGAATCTGGACCGGTTTGTCAGCTTCCGTAGTATTGAGCTGCTGCTTCAGCACCATCTCCTGATACAACTTCCGCATCATCACGGCTTCTTCGTGCGCGGTCTTGGGACCTTCCATCTCGGGTTTGTTGGGTCGCTTGAGATCGATCGGATTCAAGACCAGGTCGTGCGACGGATCGGCCATGTTCACAGCCTTACCGCCGGCGAAGATTTCGTGACGTCCATGCTCCTCATACCATTTAGCAACGGTGGCATTCTGGTGCATGTTCTCGATGATATTTCGCCAACCGATACCTGTGTTATATGCACAGAAGGAGATCTCGCCTTCCTGCGTTCCGTACGGAATGATGCACATCTCGGTGCGACGAAAATCGTAGTTGAAAAGATCCTGGAACCACATTCCCGCGATGAAAAGGAAGTTCCAACGATCAGAACGACGCTTTTCAATGTCTTCCTTGGTGCGGGCGCCGTCAACTTTTCCGTAGTCCTTGCCAGTCAAGCCGAATGACTTATCAAACTTCTTGAATAGCTCGTAAAGCGTGAACTGCGATGGCGAGTTGAAGGGATTGTAGTGCTTGAGTAAGGCCAATCCCATCATCAGATTCGACATCCACTTGCCGCGGGCCGCATCGGTGATCTTCTGCATGTCCTTCACCAATCCGGGGATGTTGAGGAACTCAGGAACCGGACGCATCTCCCTTGTTTCCTTGTCCACCATCACCGCAGTACCAACACCACAGTTAGGGTGACAACCGCATGAGACCTGACCCCAATCGGCATCTGGACCATGGACCAGGTCGGCGAAATCTGCGAACGCGCCCATCAACGAGAG
The DNA here is from genome assembly GCA_036554845.1 of Pyrinomonadaceae bacterium. GTDB lineage: Bacteria > Acidobacteriota > Blastocatellia > Pyrinomonadales > Pyrinomonadaceae > PSRF01. Next base: position 935 of record DATBMP010000351.1, on the reverse strand, counting down.
CGGGAACCAATCGCGAGTTGGTTCGGTGATGCCCACCTGATTCTTCACATCATGCGCGAGATGCGACAGCGTGTAGCGCTGCTGCAGTCTTCGCTGTTCTGTAATCTCTTCGTCACGGCCGGTGAATGAAACCGGCTGGAACGAGAGGAAAGCAATCTTCTTCGGATTATCAAGCGCGAATCGAATGATCGAACCTACCTGGTCATTGTTGATTCCGTTGACCAGCGTGGTGACCAAAACAATCTCAACACCAGCTTCATGCAGGTTATTGATAGCGCGCATCTTCACATCGAACAGGTTACCTACCTGACGATGCCCGTTGGCGTCGTTGCCAATACCGTCAAATTGAAGATAGACGTAACGCAATCCTGCTTCGGCTGCTTCACGACAAAACTCTTTGCTCTTGGCAAACTCGATTCCGTTCGTTGCCGCCTGAACGCTGTTGTAACCAACCTTGCGGGAATACTTGATCGATTCGATGAAGTGCGGAGAGATCGAAGGCTCACCACCTGAGAACTGCACCGACATCTGTCGTCGCGGCTTGATGGTGATAGCGTTGTCGAGAATCTCCTTAATCTCTTCCATGCTGAGTTCGTGAACAAACCCAACCTGGTTGGCATCCATGAAGCACGGATCGCACATCATGTTGCAGCGGTTAGTAAGGTCTACAGTTAAGACGGCGCCACGACCATACTTCACAGTGCTAGAACCGTGATTGTGAAGCTTCTCGTCGTTGTGCGCGTCGATGTCACGACCGGGAAACATCTTTTCGATATGCGTCAAAAACTTTGAATCGATGGCCATCATGTCTTCGAAGTGGCCGTGAGTATGACAATCCTTCACCATCCAGATTTGGCCATCGCGTTCGACGATCTGCGCCTTGATTTCACCAACCTTCTCATTAATTAGAATGGTGACATCTTTCTTGCCACTCA
>DATBMP010000378.1:0-9175 GCA_036554845.1 Pyrinomonadaceae bacterium | reverse complement strand
GCGAGGTCGTCCGTCATACTGCCGTCCTTGTTTGAGTCAAGCATTGAACTCAACATTCCCATCATGTCTGGGTTTGCGGCTTGTTGTTGCTGTTGCTGTCCGAGGTATTGGGCGAGACCGTTGGAATCGAGGCCGTTTTGTTGTTGTTCACGGCCGACCGCTCCCATAACGAGCGGTGCAACGATCTCCATAAGATTTCCAGCAGCACTCGGATCTAATCCTGTCGCAGAGGCCAAATTGCTCTCAACCGCGGGGCGTTGTGGTCCAAGCACGTGACCGAGAATTCCAGCGCCATTTGCAGACTGCGGATTACCGAGATAGCCCATCAAGTTGTCGAGGATACTTCCATCGTGGTCCGTCGTGACAGCCTGGTGTAGTTCTTCGGCACCCTGCGGTTGTGAAGCATTGCGAGCCAGCGCGGCGAGGATCAGAGGGACCGCCACCTGCACAGCCATATTCGCGGTACTCGGACTGATACCCAGGCGCGTGGCAATCTGGTTGGCGGCCGCGCCAGACAATTGTTGTGTGATCATTTGCGAGATTGCATTCATTCCTACTCCTTCCTTGGTCGGATCCCCGACCTGAGGGGATTAGCGTTAGTAAATAGACAATTTAGTCATAGGATTTCGCTTCAAGTAACGGCGGAATGGAGAGACTACGACTAACAGTAGCGACATCGTCAATTCAGCGTTTATTGGAAACCTGAGTGAGTTTTCATTAGGGTGCACGCAGAGGTTGTTCACGCTTAGAAGGCAAGCTCCCAGAACGACGTTTACCGAAGGGCGTGGTTCGGGGGCAATAACGCCAATCCGGATCTGGGTCTGTGCGTTTGCATACCTAGCAAGCTCGGACGGGCCCCGAAGTGTTAAAAACACTGAATTTCTTCCTGTAGGGGATAAGTGGGCAGATGGTACATGCAAGTAATCCGGGAGTCCAGACATTATCGTCGGAGTTGATGGATCCACCGAGTGGTGCTTCTTAAACGTCACACTGACCCCGTGATGCATCGCTTTCATCTTGGCGCTGCGCCCTCAGAGCTCTGCGATGTCTGCGTTAGCTCATGTCTCGTCTGGACCGACACCAGATCAAATAAGCTCGTGAATCGCAGAGGTGCTGAGGGCGCGGAGTAAAGGCCCGTGCCTAAAGGACCAAGCGCCAAGTTCTATGCGCGAAAACCCAGTCCAACGACCCTCTCAGGACCAAAAATCCAAGCACACGGCACTAACTAAAACGTTTCCTCCAACTCAACAGTCCTGGGAAACAAAATGTTGTTCTCCAGATGTATGTGCTGGTGTAAGTCTTTCTCGAATTCTTCAAACGCCTTATATAGCGTTTGATAACTGATGCATCCGTCCGCCGGCACCGCAAAGTCGGAACTAACGGCACGCATCTCTCGCAGCAGGTCCCCGACAGCGTCGTGCTCCATCATCATCATCCGAACCGGATTATTGACCGTGCCAAATGGTACGAAGGGCATTGCCCTGCCTTGAAGACTCGCATTTTCCAGCTCGATGATGCTTGGGAAGAGAATCCTCTCTTCCTTGAACATGTGCGGTTTTAAATCAGCGCAGATTCTTTCAAACAGCTCACCGATCTTGAGTAGTTCGGGATGATTCTCTCCGTGTGCCGCAATGACTTTTGCAGTCAGGGCCTCCAACCGATCCATCTCTTCCTTAGTGAAGATGTGGTGCTTCTGCACGATGTAGTTAATCAACTCGGTCAACGGTGCTTTCTGGAATTCCGACGAAATATTCGCCGTTTCGGAAGCGGTCGTGTCCGTTAGCATCCGCTCCACGCTATCGACCTCGACTCCGGCAATGGCGCAGGCTTCGGCAAATGGCTTGTCGCCGCCACAACAGTAATCGATCTTCAGTTTCTCAAAGACCCTCGTTGCCTGCGGCATCTCGAGAGCCAATTCACGAACAGTCTTGTTTGAGTCCAGCACTATAATTTCTCCTTTGATATGAATCCGACTTGATGCTGACGCAGTCGTCGAGTGTCCCTACTAGGGCAACGACTGTGCCGGGAATAGATCTTCTGTTTTGTTGGGAATCTAGTGAAAGTAGTACGAAGGCAAGTGCGGACAATTACTCAGAAGCGGAAAATACACGCAGCTGAAGAAGAACTTATCGCTCCATCCGATAGATATACCAAAGCAGCCCAATGTTCAGCGCAAAACAGATGAGACTCGCTAACGCCGCCGGCAGAATCACCGTTTGATCCCCGCCGAGATACGCATTCATCGTAGCCATCAGCAACCACAACTGCAGCATCACGATGATCAGCACGATGCAGAGAATGCCGTAGACGATCGTCAATCGTTGTTCGCGTGTGAAACGTTGCTTCATGTGGCTCTTCGCTCCACTCCGGTAGCGTAGACAACTCCTCCCCGAACCTCGAGATTGATTCGTGGAAGGGGTCGGCGCGGAGGCCCAGCGACCGGATCACCAGTCGCCAAATCGAAAGAACCTTCATGGCAAGGACAGTGAAAAAGCCCCTTGTCGGTTTGCGGTACGACGGCGCACGACAAGTGCGTGCATTTCTGGTCGAAAGCAACAAAGGTCGTCTGGTCTTTGCGGATCATCACACAGATATCGTGGTCGCCAGGATATGAAAACGTTACCACGCCACCAACCGGCACCTCATCAACCCCTGCTATCTTCGCGATAGGCAGTTCACCGCGTCTCTGTCTCAAGAAATTTTGCAAGACGATCCAAAATTGTCCGACGGTGAACGCCAGGCTGGTCAACACCATGAACTTGGTGAAATCTCGACGAGCAACATAATGGTCCTGCGGCCAGTCGATCGGAAAGTCCTGACGCCACTTTGGTTGATCCTCAAGAAGTCCGCCATCGGGAGGCACAGTCAGTTGTTCGCGGTCTCGTTTCGTCATCGCTCCAACCCATCGTTGTACATGCTGTCCAGAACGTTCAGTGAAATTGTCTTGCCGTTTGATTCTTCGCGCATCGCTGATGTCACATCCAGATACTCAGCCTTACCTGACTTGGGCAACATCATGTTCACTTTCGTAGTGATGGTCTGCTCGCCAAAACGAAATTGATTAGTTGGAGTGGAGCGAGGACGCAGCATCTCGATCTGTTCCCGGGTGCCAAAGAAAAGTGCCTGACTCGGGCACACCGTCGCGCACATTGGTTTGAGTCCTTCTGAGGTGCGGTCGTAGCACATGTCGCACTTCATCATGAGTTTGAAGTCGGTCTTCATCTTAGGAACGCCAAACGGACATGCAAGAACGCAGTTGTTGCAGGCAATGCAGCGCGGTTTGCGAGCAGTTTGCACTACACCATCTGCCGTCTTTTTGATCGCGTCGGCGGGACAGACTTCGGCACAGGTTGGTGAGTCGCAATGCATGCAGACCATCGGCGCGGTTTGTATGGAGTGTGCGCGGTCGACGAAATCGAGATGAATCATCGAATAGCCTTTGTGTGTTTCACACTCGCTGCACGCCTGCACGCAAGCCTGACAACCGATGCAACGGTTGGGATCGACGAAGAACTCGTTTTGTTCAGGTACGGGCATGGGTTAGTGATGATTTTCGATTGACGATTGTCGATTGTCGACTAATCAATACGGCACCTGGATCTCGAAGCATTCGCAACCGACAGTCAAATCGTCAATCGTCAATCGACAATCGTCAATCAAGCTTTCCTGACTCTGACCGCGCACACTTTGTACTCGGGAATCTTTGATATCGGGTCCTGCGCTGCAATGGTTAATTGATTAATACTCTTTCTTCCCGCCCAGTGATACGGAACGAAGACAGTGTCAGGACGAATCGTTGTGACCACCATCGCCGGCAGGGTGATCTGCCCGCGACGTGACTCAACCGTCACAATCTCGCCATTCGCGATCTCCAGCTTGTTCGCCAACTGGGGATGCATTTCAACTTTCGGTTCACCATACTGGTCCATCAATGGTCCAATTCGTCGCGTCTGTGTGCCCGAAAGAAAATGACTGACAACGCGGCCGGTGGTGAGCATCAGCGGATACTCTTCATCCGTGTCTTCCGCGGGCGGCGTGTAGGGCGCAACATTAAAACGAGCCTTGCCATCGGGAAAATAGAAAGGCCCCGCTCCTTTAGCGACTGGATTCCACGTTCCAGGTTCAAACAAGCGGAGAGTGCCCGGATGGTCTTCACTGGGACAGGGCCAAAAAACTCCACCTTGCTTTTCGATCTTCTCGTACGTGATTCCGGAGTAGTCGGCTGTCCCACCCTTCGACGCCACACGCAGTTCAGAAAAGATCTCCCCAGGATTAGAAAACGTGAAGCCCTTGGACCGCGAGAGTGCTTGGGCAATGTCTTGAATGATGATCCAGTCTTGTCGGGCTTCTCCCGGGGGTTCAACCGCTTTATTGATCTTAATGACCCTTCCTTCGATCTGAGTTACGACGCCTTCATCCTCCTCGTGCAATGATCCAGGCAGGACCACATCAGCATGATGTGCAGTTTCGTTGAGAAAGAAATCTATTGCTACATAGAATTCGAGTTTCTCGAGGCAGCGGGTAATGAAATTGTTGTCGGGAAGCGAGACCTTTGGATTGAAACAGATACTAAGCAGCCCGCGTATTTCGCCTGCATCAATGCGGCGAAACATTTCATACGCATCAACGCCAGCCTGGGGTAATTCATCCGGCGAAATTCCCCAAACTTGAGCAACATAGGCGCGATGTTCGGGGTTGCTAATGTCGCGAGCGCCCGGCAACTGATCGCATTTCTGTCCGTGTTCGCGACCGCCTTGCCCGTTCCCCTGTCCAGTGATAGTTGCGTAACCGCAACCTTCCCTACCAATGCGTCCCGATGCGAGCACGATGTTGATTGCGCCGAGGCAGTTCTGCACACCGTGGCTGTGATGCTCGATGCCGCGCGCGTGCAGAAGGAAACTCGATTTCGCCTGTCCCCACCATTCGGCTGCTTGTCGGATTGAACGTTCGGAAATGCCTGTGACCTCAGCGGTTCTCCTGGGATTCCATTCGCGCACATGTTCGGCGACAGCTTCAAAGCCAACGGTCTGCTGCGCGATGAAATCATGGTCCAGATAATCGTTTTCGATCATCAGGTTAAGGATTCCGTTGAAGAGAGCGATGTCCCGACCGGGTTTGATTGGTAGAAAGAGATCACAGGTGCGGGCAATCGGAGTAATTCGAGGGTCAACAACGATGATCTTGGCGCCTGCCTCCCGTGCTTGCCAGACATAGTTTGTGGTTATCGGTGCACACTCCGCTACGTTGGCACCACTGATCCAGATCACTTGGGCCTTGAGAATGTCTGACCAGGGATTAGCAGCTCTATCGATACCGAACGACTTTTTGTTTGCCGCTGCGGCGCTGACCATACAAAGCCGTCCGTTGTAATCGATGTTCGAAGTCTTCAAGCAAACGCGAGCAAACTTGCCCATCAGGTAAGCCTTCTCAGTGGTCAGACTCGCGCCTGTCAAAACTCCAAATGCATCTGGTCCATAAGTACTCTGAATGCGATCAATCTCTATCGCAACGAGAGTGATGGCCTCGTCGTAGGGCAACGCTCGAAACCCACTCGGTGCAGACTTGTCGCGGCGATAGGCGTGCAACAAGCGATCCGGATGTGAACCCTGGAGATATCGCTTCACACCTTTGGGACAGAGCATGCCGCGATTGAACGGAAAGTCTTCCCAGGGTTCGAAGCCGATAACTTCGTTGTCCTTCACTTTTAGTTGAATGCCGCATTGCTGGCCACAAAAGCAGCAATGGGTCTTGACGAGCTTGTCGGGCTCGATACCCGTAGCCAGGCGCGAGCCACTGGCATACGCTGCATGTGGACCAAATTGGTTGAGAAAGTCTGCTGTGTTGTCTGGTGTTTCAGCCATCTGCTTTTACATCTTTACGGGTGAAAATTTCTTCGGTCCTCGTCACCGAGTGGTCCCTGATTCAAACCTGCATTACCGAGTGTCGGTACCGGCATAACCTCGACTCCGAAAAATGACTCGCCACGTTCGTCTCCCCAAACTCTTCCCTGCGATACGACAAACAACGATCGCCGACATGGTGGACAGATCCACTGATAGTGTTCGACTGGACCGCTCATCTCGTAGCTGTACCCGAGCTGTTTTTCGACTTCAATCAAATCCTCGACGTGCATTCGCGATGTGAATGGATTACCACAACGACGGCACTTGGCGCTTTCTTCAACCTCACCAACTTCTTTATAGAAACTGACGCCAAGTTGTGCGGGTCGCTGAAAGATGTGAAAGAACTTTCCAAAGGGAAGCCACAACAGTGTGAAGATCACAGTGATCGCGTGAAGAATTGCCAGAAAGTCGTAAGCGTAACCTTTCATCCAGGTGTAACTCGCGGTCAACATCAATCCGGTAATGCTAATCGCGAATAACAGAATCAAAGGAAGAAAGTCTTCGCCAAATTGTTGGAGCGCTGCAGCACCGTGATCTCGCATTCGACGTCGCATAGCCAGCATGATGCCGAGCGTGAGCAGGATCGACGCCCACACGAGTCCATGAAAAACAAGAAATCCAATGATGGAGTGGATCGGAAAGTCGAACGCGGGAAAGCCGAAGACGTAGGCACGATACCAGTCGAAGTTGTTGGGCAACGTTTCGAAGTGAATCCAACCGAAGACCAGCGGAAAAGTGATCGCGAGCGCCACGATGCAGCCCCACATGATCAGCATGTGCGCGCCCCAACGAAGTCGGCCACGGCGCATAATGAACAGATTCAAACCAAAATCGCTGGGGACCCGCTTAAACCATTCCACGATGTTCCTGGCGAGATGTTGAGGTCGAAGAAAAACCTGCCAACCACGTTTCCAGTAGAGCGCAGTTGGTGGTCGTTGCAACCACATTGCGTAACGATAGGTGATGCCGAAAGTGGCAAAGAGAACCGCGAAGGTATAGCCAACGAGCGCGGCATCGAAGTGTGCAAGATTGCGTGAACCGAGGACGATCAATGCTGCAACGATCAGGGTTAGAACGAAACCCCAGACTGCCGCTGTAATAGTCTCGCGCTTCATAGTAGGTGGATGCTCTTAATGTCGCCCCGCAAGCGCGATATGTCAAACGCTTATTTGTTGCGTAAACTCAGCAGAGGCTCAAACAAAGTTCCTTGATACTTTCAGACTAATGTCTTCACTGGGTTGGGAAAGTAATTTTCCCGGCCGATACAATTTTCGCGGTGACTGAGGGCGAGATTAAGTGAGACGTTTCAACGGTTTCTATCTTTCAATAATTCGTAACCTACCAAAAGCTTTGAGCGCATAGAGAAACCGTTAAAACGGTTAGTCCATCGTCGTCGTCCTGATCACCGGGCCAAAGCCCGGTGTTAATGAGAGTCGGTTTTCAGACTTTTGAGGCAAGGCCGCGCTATGCAATCCAACATTCTGCAACACGATCACGATGATCTCGGAGAGTTGCTCCACGACCTTAAACTACGACTAGGTCAGAACGACCTCGACCAAAGCTTTCAGCTTCTTGATCTCTTCTGGGCGAAGTTAGCGATACATATTCGCGCAGAGAACCTCGTGCTCTTTCCCGCGATCCTCAATGCGGTCTCGTCACATAAAGGCGAACCGACGAGCGAAGAGGCAAGGGCAGCAGTCGCAGTGTTACGTGCCGATCATAATTTCTTCATGGTTGAGCTTGCCGAGGCGATCAAGATTTTTCGCGAGGTGCAGGCAGGAAGCAAAAGCAAGGACCATCTGGTTGAGATTCTGGCAAGGGTCAATGCCGTGGCTGAACGATTGGAATCTCATAACGCGTTAGAAGAAGGGAAGGTCTATCAATGGCCGGCGAGAATGTTGGACCCAACTGATCAGGGGGTGGTTGATGCTGACATCAAAAAGCAGCTTCAGAATATTCCACCGCGTTTTGAATAAGAAGGTCGATGCTGATGTCAAATTTGTGGGAGCGGCGCTCCGTCGCCGCCCGTTGTCGTCAAATCCAACATCTCTGTGACGACGAGCCACCACGGAGTGCCGCCCCTACAAATTGGTAATTGAATGAGATTGAGCCTGTGGAGAATTTCGCCGTTCAAGGTCTTTTTTCGCTACGCAGTCATATTTCCACGCCCAATTTCCTTTTCCTCCCACGGCACGCTCATTGCTCCGTCCTGGTCGCCTTGCTGTGACTTAGGGCAATTTGAAAGTGAAACAACTCGATACTTATGATGAAAGATCTGAAACCCGGCGCCTCGCAAGCACTCTTCCTTTCAACCACCGCGTTTGCGGTCTCTTTTGCCGTTTGGGGTCTCGTAGCCGCATTGGCTCCGACCTTCGCGCAAATCTATGGACTCTCGGCGAAATCAAAGAGCCTGATGATCGCGATACCTGTGTTGCTCGGCTCACTGGGCCGACTTCCCGCGGGAATGCTCGCCGACCGTTTTGGCGGGAGAAGAGTATTCGCTGCGTTGTTACTGATCTCTGCGATACCGGCGATCGGTATCGGCCTATCAACGAGTTATCAGCAGCTACTTTGGTTGGGAGTTTTGATTGGTATCGCGGGAACGTCCTTCTCAATAGGTGTGAGTTTCACGTCGCGATGGTTCACAAAGGACCAGCAGGGAACCGCACTAGGTATCTTCGGTATGGGTAACATAGGCCAGTCGGTGGCTGTATTCGGTGCACCTGTTCTTGCTTTATGGTTGTCCTCATGGCGTCCGGTGTTCTACATCTTCGCGGCTGTCACGTTGGTATGGGGAGTTGTTTTCTATCTCTTCGCGCGTGATGCAGTATCAACCGTCAAACCAAAAACCTTCAGAGAAAATCTGGACGTGCTACGGCGGTCAAAACTCGCGTGGGTGCTTTCGCTCTTCTACTTTCTGACGTTCGGTGGTTTCGTTGCCTTCTCGATCTATCTACCAACGCTACTCAAAGATCTGTTCAACCTAAGCCCTGCGGATGCGGGAGCACGGACAGCCGGATTCGTTTTGTTGGCTACGCTTATGCGTCCAGTTGGTGGAATGCTTGCCGATCGTTTTGGTGGCGCTCGTGTTTTGGTTGGCGTCTTCATCGCAATGGCATTGCTGGGATCGCTGATGGGCTGTCCCTTCATGCCAACGTTTACCGTGGGAGCTCTCGGTGCAGCCACGGCGCTTGGGATGGGAAACGGCGCGGTCTTTAAACTTGTACCTGAATATTTTCCTAAAGAGACAGGGACGGTTACGGGACTGGTTG
>DATBMP010000320.1:0-16507 GCA_036554845.1 Pyrinomonadaceae bacterium | reverse complement strand
ATCTACTGCAAGAGGGTGAGACCGGATTACTGGTGCCAGACGATGACGATGAAGCAATGGTCCGGGCCATCAGACGCTTGATCAAGGAACCACAACTCGCAGGGAATTTGTCGGCTAACGGACGCCAACTCGCTCGGCGTTCATCCTGGGACGAAGTCCGTCCTCAATGGGATCGCATATTCCTTCAATTGAAACCCCACCGGAACGGAACAAATGGTAGATCATAATGTGCGGAATCTGCGGCATCGTATCTCCTGATCGGAATTATCCGATCGACACACGCACGCTTCTGGCCATGCGCGACTCTCTTGTCACTCGCGGTCCAGATGACGCAGGACTGTACGTTCGGGGCGGCGTCGGCCTTGGTAGTCGTCGCCTCGCAATACTCGATCTTTCGCAACGGGCGCATATGCCCATGTCTACCCGAGATGAACGTTATTGGATTACTTACAACGGAGAGGTCTACAACTATCCCGAACTGAGGACCGAACTCGAAGCGCGCGGGTACACGTTCGATTCAAACTCCGATACCGAGGTGGTGCTCAAAGCTTTTGTTGAGTATGGACCAGCGCTGCTCGACAAGCTGAACGGAATGTTTGCATTCGCGATCTGGGACCAGCGCGATCGCAGTCTATTCCTCGGTCGTGATCGTCTCGGTATCAAGCCACTCTATTACGCAATTCATGACGGAAACTTCTATTTTGCCTCAGAAGAGAAAGCGCTATTTGCTGCTGGTGTCACCCGGGAGTTTGATCCAGAAACCTGGGAAGAACTTCTCTACTTTCGATATGTTGCGGGCGAACGCACACCTTACGTCGGGGTGAAAAGATTACTTCCCGGTCATTATCTGACCTGGTCTGACGGCAATTTCCAGACTCGTCGCTGGTGGCACCTGGGCCAACGAGTCGAGAATCTTCGAACCACCTCTCCCAATGATTCCTGCAACTGGTTCCGCGAGACTTTTGATGACTCTGTGAAGGCGCGGCGGATTAGCGATGTGCCCGTCGGAGTTTTGTTAAGTGGCGGACTCGATTCAGGAAGCGTGGCTGCTTCTTTGGCCGGTCAGGCAGGAGCCGGCGTCAGCAGTTTCACGGTTAGATTCAAAGAACCCACTTATGATGAAGGACCATTGGCGCGGGAAGTAGCAAGACGTTGGAAGCTTGACCATCACGAACTTCACGTTCATCCGGGCGAGTTGGTTCGGCGTCTTCTGGATGCTTCCAAACTCAACGACGAACCCCTCGTACACGGTAACGATCTTCACCTGTGGGCCATCTCGCAGTACGCCAAGTCCCGCGTTACGGTCCTGTTATCCGGAGAAGGTGGTGACGAAACACTCGGTGGTTACGTTCGTTATCGACCACTGCGATACCCAACTGCATTGCAGGCCGGCCGATCGGTCTTTCCTTACTTCGTAAAAGCAACTGGAATAAACGGTCGCATCAAGAAGCTGGCGCGGTTCTGCGAACTCGGATCAGTGGACGACTTTGTACTCTTCAACTCGTGCGATGTCCTTCCTGACGATCTGCAATCGCTGGGAATGACTCCGACTATGGACCTTCCCTATCGCCGAAAGGCGCTGACCGAAGCAAAAGCAATCTACCCAAACGAGCCTTTCCGGCAGGCGATGTATAGCGATCAGCACACTTTCCTTTGTTCAATCCTGGATCGAAACGATCGAATGACTATGGGCGCATCGATCGAATGCCGCGTGCCTTTTCTCGATTATCGATTGGTAGAAGGACTCGCAGCACTCTCTACGCGATCTCTCGTTCGGGGCAGGCAAAGTAAGCAGTTGCTGCGCGACGCTGTGGGTGACCGCCTGCCTGAAGCGGTCTTGAAACATCACAAGTGGGGTTTTGGAGTTCCCTGGAAATCATACCTGCGACAGGTTCCAGAGTTACGTCAGATGGTGGGAGAGTTGTCTGAACTTGAGCCAATCAGTTCGGGCCCATTCAACAAGAGGCAACTCAAAGCGGCAACCAGTAGTTTTCTCAAAGGCGACGATCGGTACTACATCCTCATTCAGCAGTTGATCATGATCGCCGTCTGGTACAAGGCATGTTTTCAACTTCCATCTGCCACAGTCAAAGAGGTGCAGGAACCCGGATCGAGTATCTATTCATTCGCTGTCGTTTAACCAACGGATAATTAAAGAAGGCGTTAATTGCGCCTGGGGTGAAGGAAGAACACCAAATGCTTGATGCCACACTCATGTCCCTCGCCTGTGACTCTAACTCAGCAACAAGAATCACAGAGTCCGCAATCATTCTGGCTAACAGAGATCTCCTTTGTTGCGAACTCACCGAAGGCGCCGTCATCCTCGATATGAAATCGGGCGTCTATTACGGACTCGATCCGGTTGGCACGTTCGTCTGGGGATTGATTCAAACTCCGAAAACGCTGGCCGAGATCACCGACGCAGTAATGGATGAGTATTCGGTTGACGCTGAGCGCTGCCGGCAAGATTTGGAGAGTCTCTTCGCAGAGATGGCTACTCGTCTCTTAGTTGAGATCAGAAATGCATAAGTTGATCACGTTCATTCAACTGCCGGCAGCGGATCGCAAGATCCTGCTGAGGGCGTGTTGTTTGTTGTGGGCGGTAAGAATTGGACTGTGGGTCTTGCCCTTCCAAAGCGTGCGAAGTTTTTTAAGTCGAATGAATCGTGAGCCAGTAACAGCAGTCAAAGGAAACGAGTGGGACAAAGTGCGAGAGATAGTACGTAGCGTGAAACTGATGAGCCGTTACGTGCCCGCTGCAACCTGCCTGGTGCAAGCCCTGGTCGTCATCTCGCTACTTGAACAAGCCGGACTTCCTGGTCTGCTGCGCATCGGTGTGGTCAGAACTGGAAAAAAACTGGAAGCCCATGCCTGGGTTGAGAGTCTGGGTAGAGTAGTAATCGGTGGAACTGATGTTGATCTTTCCCGCTTTACGGTTCTGCAAACAGTCGAAGGAACATGAGCGCAATATTCGGCATTCAGAGTTTTAGCAGTCGATTCATGCCGGGTCAGGCACTTGAGCGTATGTCCCAGGTGCTCGCTCACCGTGGACCCGACGGATTTGGCAGGTGGAGTGTTGGACCAGTGGGTCTGGGCCACGGAATGCTTCGCTCGACACCGCAGTCATTGAGAGAGCGACTACCTTATGAAGATCAGAACAGCCGATTAGTGATCACTGCAGATGCGCGACTCGACAATCGAAAAGAGCTTGTTGAAGCACTTTCAGAGTTAGTCTCAATGCAAAGCGCTGATAGTGAAATCATATTGGCCGCTTATCTCAATTGGGGTGAACGATGTCCCGAACAATTACTTGGTGATTTTGCGTTCGCAATTTGGGATGAGCGGCAACAGAGACTCTTCTGCGCGAGAGACCATTTCGGAGTTCGGCCGTTCTACTACTACTCATCCGAGCATGCATTTGTCTTCGCGAGCGAGATGAAGGCGCTCTTCTCTCTTCCAGGTGTTCCTTGTGAACTGAATGAAGAACGTGTTGGTGATCACCTCGCAGATGTGTTCGCGGATCGAGAATCGACCTTCTATTCAAACATCCTGCGACTGCCACCTGCACATACTCTTACAGTCAGCCGCGGGGGCATTCGTCTCAAGCGTTACTGGGAACTTGATTCCTCGCGTGAGCTGCGACTGAACTCAAATGAGGAGTATGCGGAAGGATTCAGAGAAATTTTTACTGAAGCTGTTCGTTCCCGGCTCGAGAGCCATGCGCCAGTTGGTTCGATGCTCAGCGGAGGACTCGACTCGTCTTCAATCAGCTGCGTCGCGCGGAACTTCCTGATAGCAAAGGGAGAAAAGCTTCGCACCTTCTCGACCGTCTTTGACAAAGTCTCCAGATGCGATGAACGAGATTACATCGATGCGGTGCTGAAACTTGATGGTCTTGATCCTCATTTCATACCGGGCGACCAGACTGGTCCTTTCAGGGAGATCGAAAGCATTCACTGGCACGAGGACCAGGCTTTCTACGCACCTAACTTCGCGATGATCTGGTCGATTTACAGGACGGTGAGTGAAAAAGGTGTGCGCGTGTTGCTCGACGGTCATGATGGAGACAGTGTCGTATCGCATGGCTACAAGTATTTGGACGAACTGGCCATCAACGGACGATGGTTGTCGTTTATTCGCGAAGTCAGGGGCTTGTCGAGGCATTACGGCGACTCGCCCGCAACAATGATGCGCGTCTACGGGTCACACTATGGGGTGAAACCACTTATTGCCAAACATCGTTCGTTGCGTTTGGCCCGTCGTGTTTGGCACAAGCTCGCAGGAAATGGAACGAAAAAGAATACGGTTTCGCGCAGCGATTGGGAGAAGATGCTTAACCCGGATTTTGTATGCCGGACCAACATCGCCGAACGTCACAAAGCCTGGCGAAAGACCCTGTCAAACTCAGCACGCAGTGAACGAGACGCGCACTATCGAACTTTAACTCAGCCGCTGCAGGCATTCGCACTCGAAGTGCACGACAGCGCAGCCGCGGCCTTTTCGATCGAGAAGCGATACCCATTCTGGGACCGGCGGGTGGTGGAATTCTGTCTGTCATTGCCGCCTGAACAAAAGCTTTATCACGGATGGACCAGGATGGTTATGCGGCGTGCGATGGAGAACATTCTGCCGAAGAAAGTTCAGTGGCGTGGCGGCAAGATGGATTTCTCACCCAGTCTCTCCTACGGACTCAGATCCTTCGAACGTGAAACTCTCGATCAAATAATTCTCAGGGATCCCAGCGTGATTGAAAGTTACGTAGACATAAAAAGTCTGCGGCAAGCGTATGAACGTTTCCTTTCCGGTTCGGGAGAGGATGTCAACGATCTTTATAACATTTGGAAGTGTACTTCTCTGGCTTTATGGCTGAAACAAGCATGGTCAACATGAAGGGAGGTGAGTCCGATGTAAAACGATGCCGTTCCTCTCTTGTTAGTTTTTTAGACATCCATCGACATCTAAGGAGATGGTAAATATGGAAGAAAACAAAACTCCAGCAAAGAAGCCCTATACCCCGCCTCGGATCATTGTCCTTGGTGATATCGAGTCGATCACGTTAGGAGCCTCTGATGGAGACTTGACCGACGCGGCATTCCCCGTAAACACCCCGAGGAGAGACCTTACCTTCTCGTAAGGCTTTAAGGGATTGTCACTGATGTTTAACTACAATGCCTACAACTTAGGTATTTGCTCTGCTCTACCTCTGCCGGAGTTGCAACCTTCGGCAGAGGTTGTAGCAGATGTAACAATCCGCCTGGGCCAACTCGACTGGTCACCAAAAGCGGTCTCCTCGGACGAAGAAGATCTCAGTTTTGAGATTGGAACGAACGAGGCCCACTTCTTCTGGCCACAGGTTGGAACGTTCCGCGTCTCCGGTGGCACAGAGATTACTATCCAACCTATCGACGGTGTTGAAGATCGGTTAGTGCGTCTGCCACTGCTCGGGACAATCATTGCCACGCTGCTTCACCAGCGAGGCAATCTCGTTCTGCACGCCAGTGCCGTATCGATCGAAGGAGAAGCAGTGGCCTTCGTGGGAAACAAAGGCCGAGGTAAGTCGACAATGGCAGCTACTCTTTACGGACTTGGTCACGAACTGCTTGCCGACGATGTGGTTGCATTGACAACGGATCATGAAGGAAGGCCGTTGGTCCTACCGGGATTTCCTCAAGTCAAGCTTTATCCCGACGCGGCCTGTTCTTCGCTGGGAAATGATCCGGCGTCTTTATCAGAGCTGGCGGAAGGTTATGAGAAGTGCGGCCGGCGCTTAACCGATCGATTTAGCCAACGGGCCGTGCCACTAAAACGGATCTATGTGTTGGGCGCAGGAACTCAGCCGAAGGTTACGGAATTAGATGCACAGACTTCGCTGCTGGCGCTGATCAGTAATTCATACATGGCAAGATTCGGCAGACAACTTTTGTCTGGGGATGAAGCGTCGCTGCATCTCAGAAAATGCGCTGGGCTAATGAACCACGTTGGCATCTACCGCCTCGAACGACCTGGGGACTTGAACTTGTTACCGTCAATCGGACGGTTGGTAAACGATCACCTTCAGAATGACACCAAGACTGCATGTGCGGTGACAGTTTGCTGCTGAGATAGGAGACTCACAATGATGAAAAATAAAGAAGAAACCTCAAACACCAAAGAAAAGCAGCCGTATGACTCACCAAAACTAATCGAGCACGGCGACCTTATCTCAATCACGCAGGGTAACGCCCTCGGCGAGAACCTGGACGGCGGCTTTACCACCGAGGGGCCTGTCGGTAGAGGAAAGAAGAAACCAAAGAAGAACCGATTCTCGTGAAAGCCGAAATATGACGTCCTTGAACGAAGGGTCTTCCCCTCGACCTTTTGGTCCCACCTCAAAGGAGAAGAATATGAAACAAAATGAAGAAGACCTTAACAAGAAGAAGCCCTACAGCGAGCCCAAATTGATCGTGCATGGAGATGTCGACGCGATAACGCTGGGCACCGATCTGGGCGAATCTCTTGATGCGGCGTTCACCACCTCTTCCAGCAATCCGAGGGGTAACAAACAACCCCGACAATCTGCATTCTCTTAAGCCACACGAGAGCCAGACAGTAGATGACACAAGGTGAATACACATCCCTGGTAGGCGGCAAACTGCGCCACGCGTTGATCAACGTGCGGAATGCGCGGCGCACGTTTGATCTAATTTGGATAGCGGCGCCGCGTTGGACCGTAGCATGGGCCATCCTGCTGCTCGTACAGGGGATATTACCTTTAGCGTCAGTCTTTCTAATCAAGTTACTGGTAGACAGCCTGGTTGCTGCGGCAAATGCCGGTGCGGATTGGACACAACTCCGCCCAGTTGTTGTCTTAATCGGACTCACTATCGGCGTGATGCTACTCACGGAGTTGCTGCAAAGCGCAATCGACTTTGTGCGGACTGCGCAGTCAGAACTGGTGCAGGATTACATTAAAGGCCTGGTCCATGAGCAATCGGCGACGATGGATCTCAGTGTCCATGACTCTTCAGAGTATCAAGATCGACTTGACCGGGCTCGCAACGAAGCCTCGAGTCGGCCGCTGGCTTTGTTAGAGAGTTTGGGTAGCCTGGTCCAAAACAGCATCACACTTGCGGCCATGGCAGCCGTCCTCGCACCTTTTGGGCTCTGGCTGCCTCTGGTCCTGCTTTTAAGTACCTTGCCCGCTTTTGCCGTCGTCCTGTTTTACGATCGTCGCTACCATTCCTGGTGGTTGCGACGCACCAGCGATCGGCGCTGGGCGCAATATTACGATCTGCTTTTGACGCACGGTGTTAGTGCTGCCGAGATTCGCTTGTTTGGTTTAGCGAAACACTTCCAAACGGGCTATCAGCGAATTCGCCGGATACTGCGAACCGAACGGCTGGATCAGATTGCCAAACAAAGCCGCGCGAAACTTGTTGCCAGTGCGCTGGCGCAAATCGTTGCCGGTGGATCGTTGGCCTGGATGGTTTGGAGAGCATTGAGTGGGAACATAACACTTGGAGATCTCGCTCTCTTTTACCAGGCATTCAATCGCGGTCAGGGATTGCTCCGCTCACTTCTTAGTAACGCCGGACAGATTTACAGCAACAGTCTGTTCCTCGAGAACCTCTTTAGTTTTCTGGACATGCGGCCGCAAATATCCGATCCGCCACAACCAGCCGCCGCACACCAACTCTTAAGCAAGGGGATTGATTTTCGTCAGGTGAGTTTTCGTTACCCTGGCGCTCAACAACCAGCATTGAAAGATTTCAATTTGCACATTCCCGCTGGAAAGATTGCCGCCGTTGTAGGCGCCAATGGTGCTGGCAAAACTACGCTGCTGAAAGTTCTCTGCCGTTTCTATGATCCGGAGCAAGGGCGTGTCGAGTTGGATGGTGTTGACGTGCGCCAGTTCTCGATTGAACAGCTGCGACGAATGATCACTGTCCTGTTTCAGTTCCCAATTAATTATCAGGCGACCGCTGCTCAAAGTATCGCTTTGGGTGATCTCGACTCGAATCCGAGTCGGCAAGCGATTGAAGCAGCTGCGAGAAGTGCGGGCGCCCACGATCTGATCAGCTCTTTACCGGACGGGTACGACTCGCAATTGGGCAAGGCTTTTGCCAATGGCGCGGAACTGAGTGGCGGTGAGTGGCACCGCATAGCAACCGCACGTGCTTATCTTCGTCGCTCGCCAATCATTCTGTTAGACGAACCTACCAGCATGATGGATTCCTGGGCCGAGGCCGAATGGTTTGCGCGCTTCCGAGAGTTGGCCCAGGGTCACACAGCAGTTGTGATTACGCACCGGTTTAGCATCGCGATGCGCGCCGACATTATTCACGTCATGGACGCGGGAAAGGTTGTGGAATCGGGCAGTCATTCGGAGTTACTAAAATTAGGCGGACTTTACGCGCAATCCTGGGAGACGCAGATGCAGGCCGGCAATCAGGAGCTCCCCGCGGACGACAATCAATTGAGCAGTGGAACTCGGTTGGACCACTGCGACCTCTCCGAAACTGAGTTAATTAGTAATGTTACCGCAGCGTAAATTTGAATCGTCTGACGAGAGTCTCGCAGTTGCGCCACAAACGCACTCAGGCTCAGACGCGCGGGGACCAAAGGTTCTCTCTCCCGAGATCCAATTGCTACTTGCAGTTTCGCGCCTGACTTTGAATCCGGCTCAGGCCGAAGAGTTGCGTCAACTGGCCGCTGGCGACATAGATTGGGAATTCGTGTTTCAGCAGGCCGATGATCACCGAATCACGTCACTGCTTTACAAGAACTTAAGCGAGATTTGTTCTGAACTCGTCCCGCAAAACGAGCTGAAAAGACTGAAGCAACACGCGAACGAAGACGCCCGCTACAACCTTTATCGAACCGGCGAACTGATAAAAGTTCTCGCACAATTTGAAGCGAACGGTATCCCCGCTCTTCCCTTCAAAGGTCCGGTCTTGTCGATGCGTGTCTACGGCAATTTGGGACTGCGTAGCTATGGTGATCTGGACGTTCTCGTGGCCCATCATGATGTGCTGCGCGCGAAGGATCTCTTGCTGAAGCGTGGTTATCACCTGGTTTCCCGCCCACACGAACACAAGGAACCAGATATTTCCACGCGGATGAAGGATCTTATTTTCGACAGCAGCGATGGCGAAGTGCGTGTTGAGCTTCACTGGCGACTGACCGGGCTGCATTTTGACTTTCCGCTGGACCTTGATTCGTTGTGGCGGCGCCTTGAACCAGTTTCGCTCGGTAATTGCACAGTTCACACACTCGCTGCTCAGGACCTACTGCTCTACCTTTGCATGCATGGTTCAAGACATGGATGGGAGAGGCTTTTGTGGGTTTGCGATGTGGTCGAATTGCTGCGCGTCCATCCGATGGATTGGGAATCGGTTACGAAGCAGGCTCGAAAACTGGGCTGTCGGCGCACGCTGGCACTTGGTTTAGTTCTAGCGAGAGATTTACTCGATCTCAAACTGCCATCAGAAGCGTGGCGACATATCGATGTCGAGCCATCAGTTGAAACGCTTGCCAATCAACTGCGCGAATCGCTGTTTCAGCCGTCCGCCGCTAACAGAGGGATCTCCTACTGGAACCAAATTCACCTCCTAATGCGCGAACGTCTTTCAGATCGACTTCGTTTGCGCGTCCATTACTATCGCCGCTATCTGAGACTGGCTGTAATCCCGAATGAGCTCGATCACGCAATGGTCGAGTTGCCACAAGCCCTTTCGTTTCTCTATTACCTGCTGCGTTCATTTCGACTTGCAAAGCGTTTTGGCGTGAACCGGCTTAACAGAATGTTCAGGACCAAGTCGGCCTTGAACGGATAGCAACGACCCGTCTATTTCATAACCAACCAGACATAACGAAGATGACCTCAGGAGTTCTCAAGCTCTATCACCATCTACCCGCGCCGGCCAAATCCCTCGCCGCAAGCCTGCGCGGACTGCAATTGCGACGTTGGCGTTACGGACCAGAAACGCAGGGTTTAGTGGAGCAAGCGCGGGAACGCGAGAGCTGGACCAATCGCGAGTGGGCCGTCTGGCAACAGGAAAGGCTGGCTGAGGTACTGCACCGAGCAGCAACCAGGGTTCCTTTTTATCGCGAAGCCTGGGCCGCACGACGTCGAAAAGGTGATCGCTCCAGTTGGGAGCAACTTGAGAATTGGCCGTTGCTCGAAAAGGAATCGGTGCGAAAAAACCCGGGTGCGTTTGTGGCTGATGATTGTGATACGCGCACGATGTATCACGACCACACGAGCGGCACCACTGGGACGCAGTTGGATCTCTGGCTCAAAAGAGAGACCGTCCGCACCTGGTATGCGCTCTTTGAAATGCGGAGCCGTCGCTGGTACGGAGTGTCGGAAAGTGATCGTTGGGCCATGCTGGGCGGCCAGTTGGTAATTCCCGTGGGTCAACGGAAACCTCCGTTTTGGGTATGGAACGCGGGCTTGAAACAGTTGTACATGTCTTCATATCACCTCTCACTTGAGAATATTTCTCACTACCTGGATGCGTTGAAGCACTACGGCATCAAGTATCTCCTCGGATACTCCTCATCCTTATATGAATTGGCAGAAGGAGCTCTACGGCTCGGACGCAAGGACATAACGATGGCCGTGGCCATCACCAATGCTGAGCCGCTATTTGAATACCAACGGAAGGCAATTGAGCAAGCATTCCAATGTAGAGTGCGGGAAACATATGGAATGGCGGAAACGGTTGCGGCCGCTAGCGAATGCGAAGCGGGAAGGATGCACGTGTGGCCCGAAGTCGGTGTGATTGAGGTTTTGAAAGATTCTCAGACACCAACGGGGCATGCGGGCGAACTGGTATGCACAAGTTTGATGAATGGTGACATGCCGTTAATCCGCTACCGAGTGGGAGATCGAGGAGCTGTGGCGAATGGAGCAACCTGTTCGTGCAATCGTACGCTTCCAATTCTTTCACAGATTGAAGGGCGCATCGACGACACACTTTATACGCGAGACGGCCGAAAAATCGGCCGCCTGGATCCTGTGTTCAAGTCCGATTTTCCCATTCGCGAAGCACAGATCATCCAGGAAACTCTCGAGCGCATTCGTGTGCGTTACGTCCCTGCAGATACCTGGACGCCAGAAGTAGCACCTGCACTCATCGACCAGTTGCGATCACGTATGGGCGACATAAGGGTTGATCTAGAACAAGTGAACGAAGTTCCTCGCGGCGCAAATGGAAAGTTTCGCGCCGTGGTCTGTAACTTACCACCTCGCCAACTTGAGGCACTGAAGATGAGCAAAGAAAGTCAGGGAACACGAATGCAACGGGTGCGTGAGCATCGCCGAGAGACGGAAGCCAATCGGGCCCTGGAGGTTGTAATCCGCGTGCTCAGAAAAAACGATCTCGATGCGATGACCGCAATCCATTTGGCCGCTTCTCCTAAGAGTCCGATTTCGCTCTTAGGTTCCGGCGCAGTAAAACGCTTCTTCGAATGGCAAATGATTGGACCACATAGCGCTTCAGCATACGGTGCATTTATCGGCGAAATGTGCGTAGGATTCTGCTTTGGCGGAATTTTCCGAGGTGCAATGTCTGGCTTTGTCAGCCATAACCGCCTTTACCTCATCGGGAAATTGCTCGCTCGACCGTGGCTGCTGTCAAATCAATCTCTGAGAGAACATCTCAGACTTGCGAGGTCCGAGATGCAGATCGAAAGTCAAACAGAATCACCGCCAATTAATCCTTCGCGGCCGCAGACTTTCGGTATTTTGGCCCTTGCTGTTAGCCAGCCGTTTCAAAGGCAGGGTATCGGCAGGCTGTTGATGCAACACATTGAAGAGATTGCTCACAAACACTCGTTCCACGAAATGCAGCTTACGGTGGATCCGGATGATGAACGAGCAATCACAATCTGCCAGAGATTAGGTTGGGAGAAGGTTGTCGCCCAGGGAGAGTGGCGCGGAGAGATGAAGAAAGCTCTGCGTTGATTTTCAGAATGACGGAATTACCCTTCGTAACGGTAGTGATGCCGGTCAGAAATGAGTCGACGTTTATCAGACGTAGTCTGTCTGCTGTGTTGGCCCAGGACTATCCAGAGCAGTCAATGGAGATCCTGATCGTCGATGGGATGTCTACCGATGACACGAGAGAAATCGTTTTGGAGCTAGCAGAGCAGCACAGCAACCTTCGCTTGATCGATAACCCAAAGGGGATCGCTCCAACAGCACTCAATCTCGGCCTTGCTGCCGCCCGCGGAGAGATTATCGTTCGAGTTGATGGCCACTGTGAGGTCGCCAGCGATTACGTACGACAGTGTGTGGAGCATTTGCATCATGACGGCGTGGATGCAGTTGGTGGACCAATTGAAACTGTCGGCGAGACGCTCACTGCACAGATGATCGCCGTAGCAATGAGCTCGCGTTTCGGCGTTGGCGGATCATCGTTTCGAACGCTTAAGGATCGCGCAATGCTGGTGGATACCGTGGCCTTCCCGGGATTCACGCGAGCGGCGATCGAAAAAGCGGGTCCGTTCGATGAAGAACTGGTGCGCAATCAGGATGATGAGTACAGCTATCGTCTGCGCAAACTCGGCGGTCGAATTCTGCTCTCTCCCAAAATACGTTCTCGCTATTACAGCCGCAGTTCGTTGCGTTCACTTTGGCGTCAATATTTCCAGTATGGTTACTGGAAAGTGCGAGTCATGCAAAAGCACTGGCAACAAATGAGGGCGTATCAATTTGCGCCTGCGGTCTTCGTCTCGTTGCTGGCGCTCTCACTGGTCCTTTCGCCGTTCTCAGGTGTAGCGCGGCTCGTCTTTCTCACGGCGGCTTTAACTTACGCGTTCGCTAATCTGACTGTGAGCCTGCGCACTATCACTAACTGGCGGGGTCTGCCGACACTCGCAGCAAGTTTCGCAATCCTTCATTCCGCTTATGGGTTCGGGTTTCTGTACGGTCTGGGGTACTTCTGGAATTCCTGGGGCAATCGGCAAAACAGACCTATCAACTTGCCTGGGCCAAGTCCCAAGCAGGTTTGACCAAAACGAAAGCACAATTTGTGCTGCGGACGTCCATGAAGCCTGTAACCCCTCAAGTTGCATTCCTGTCGCACTCACGCACAAATGCGTCTCACTAGATTCCAAGCTGTCAGACTTGTTTCCGTGGCTTCGGAGGTCTCGAGTGGCGCGCGTGTAAATCCTTTTATTTTTATAGCTTTAGGTAATGCTTTCGTCTTCCCAGTCGGTTGAAATAACAGTGAGCTATGCGGCACATCAGTTGCTCCCCGCAACTCCAGCTATTCCAAAGCTAGTCGTGGGTCGGTCTTTCGGTTGCACGCCTGAATAACTGACAAACAGGCCGCCGCATTCAGATCGTCAGTAGGCCCGAGGAGCAGAGTTACTGGAGCCTCCTAAGATGCTCCAAAGCTTTTTTCGAGCCGGTTCCACCTAGAAAAACTGCGCTGTCTCAGCGAGATGAGACTTCCCCCGCGGGTAACCTGTGTCTTTTGCCTGGCTTTCGCGCTTGCTGAGACATCGTTCGGATTCCTCTGCGATTTACCAACACCAACCAACCCTTAGGCCACCAAAAATGAGCGACATTCAAGTCCCTTTCTTTCGCCCCGAGATCCGCCAACAGGAGATAGACGAAGTGACGTCTACGCTTCGATCCGGCTGGTTAACTTCTGGACCAAAGGTCAGGCAGTTTGAGAAAGAATTTGCAACTGCTGTAGGCGCTAAGAACGCCGTCGCGGTCAACAGCTGTACGGCGGCCTTGCACCTGGCCGTGGAGGCGTTAGGTCTTCACCACGGACAAGCCGTTCTGGTTCCCACTATGACCTTTGCCGCGACTGCTGAAGTCGTGAGGTACCACGATGCCATTCCGGTCCTGGTTGATTGCGACCCGGTTACGACAAACATGGACCTTGAAGACGCGCTTCGGAAGACTCATCTGCCCGTAGTCGGAATTATCCCTGTCCACGTTGGCGGGATGATGATGAACATCAACGCTCTCAGAAAGTTCGCAGATGATCACGGACTTTGGATGATTGAAGATGCTGCCCATGCATTTCCGGCGGCCTGGAGAGCTAACGCCAACCAGCCGTGGCAACGCTGTGGCGAGAACACCTCAGCTGTTTCCTGCTTTTCCTTTTATGCGAACAAGACAATCACGACTGGCGAGGGCGGCATGGCGGTAACCAACAGTGATGTGCTGGCACAAAGGCTGCGAATGATGTCGCTGCACGGATTGTCACACGACGCGTGGAATAGGTATTCAAGCAACGGCAGTTGGGACTATCAGATCGTCGCACCCGGATACAAATACAATCTCACCGACATTGCTGCCAGTATCGGACTTTGCCAACTCGCTCGCGCAGAAGAGATGCGTCTAGAGCGCGAAACAATTGCGCTTCGCTATCTGCAAGAATTTGAGGACGTCGCGGAAATCGAACTGCCGCCGGTTGATAACAATCGTATTCACTCGTGGCACTTGTTCCCGATCAAGCTTCGATTGGACCACCTCTCAATTTGTAGAGATTCATTTGTTAAGAAACTACGCAGGGCCGGGATCACCTGCTCGGTGCATTGGCGACCTCTGCATCTGCATCCTTACTATCGTGAAAAGTTTGGTTGGGAACCCCACGATTTCCCGGTCGCAACATCTGTTTGGAAACGTTTGATTAGTCTGCCCATCTTCCCGGGGATGCATGAAGCTGAAGTCCAGCACGTGATCGACAGTGTCAAGAACATCTGCACTGCTTCCTCACGTCGCAAATTGGTTGCGTGCGCCGATGTTGGCCGTGACAGCAACGCTACTTACGGACGCTATGTGCCGGGAATGTCCAACGTCTAACTTCTCGTCTCCACTTACCTCTTCGATAGTTCCGGTCAAAATAGATGCAAAAAGGTCTGCCTCGATTTTGCGACGTGCTGGTCGCATTTCTGGGTTTGAGTCTCTTCTCTCCGTTACTCGTACTCGTTGCATTGGCTATCCGACTCTCTTCCAAAGGACCCATCATCTTTCGGCAACAACGCGTGGGACAGAATGGACGTTCCTTCCAACTCTATAAATTCCGCACGATGCGGGCTTCGACTGGTGGTCCACAAGTAACCGCAAGAGACGATAAACGCATTACTTCAGTAGGAACCATCTTGCGCAAACTAAAGATCGACGAGCTGCCCGAACTTTTGAATGTCTTAAGAGGTGAGATGGCACTGGTTGGGCCAAGACCCGAAGTGGAACGCTACGTCGATCGGGAGAATCCAAATTGGCAGGACGTCCTGCAAACCAAACCTGGGATAACCGATCCCGTCACTCTTCGGCTCCGCAATGAAGAGATCCTGCTTGCAGGCGTCGACAACGACCGGGAGCGGTTCTACCTCGAGGTTTTACAGCCCTTTAAACTCAGGGGCTACGTTCAATATCAGCAGCAAAGAACCTGGCAAAGTGACTTGCGCGTGCTTTATGAAACAGCGCTTGCCGTTTTGCTTCCCAACAGGGTTCCTCCACCGACCTTAAGCGAGCTCACAATGTTTCCAAATACAATCCCATGTCGAAACAGATAAATCTCAACGCCCCAAGGCGGCCCTGGATGCGATTGCTTACACGGCAGTTGCAGTGTGCCCTTGATCTGGTGACCTTGAGCTCGGCTTTTGTTCTCGCATACCTGCTTCGGTTTGACTTTGCCATACCGGAGAGCGAAGTGCGGGTAATGCTCGTGCAGATTCCGATCGTGCTTGCGTTGCAATGCCTGGCATTGATGTGGACCGGTGTCTACTGGTTCATCTGGCGCTATGTCGGAATGAACGAGATCAAGGCTTTTACCAAGGCAGCCTTAATTTCAGCGCTTCCCATTCTGATGATGCGCCTCTGGCTGCCCGAACAACTGCAAGTCTTTCGGGTGCCCTTGTCGATCATCGTTATGGACACGGTCCTGGCATTTGGCGGAGTGCTCGGTTTGCGAGTGTTGCGTCGCGCGTGGGATGAAGGCTTTGCAAAGCGTTACCGCGTTCGTCAAACCAACGGAAATGGCAACGGTCACTTGAAACCTGTTCTGCTAATCGGTGCCGGTCGCGCGGGCATGCTGACTGCTCGCGAGATAAAGACACGCGGCAATTTGAATCTGAACGTAAAGGGCTTTATCGATGACGATCCCCAAAAGCAAGGATCGGTGATCAACGGTATTAAGGTTCTGGGCACAACCAAAGACATTCCGCGACTGGTGCGCGAACTAGAAATAGACCACCTGGTCGTGACAATCGTTGAAGGCTCGCGCAGAGACTTTCGACGCATACTGGACATCTGCAAAGCCGTACCGATTAAAGTAAGGACCATCCCCGGTCTCTACGAAATCCTGCAAGGCGACGTTAAGGTTAGCCGCATCCGAGACATTCAAATTGAAGACTTGCTGGGACGTGAACCGGTCTGTCTCGACGAAACCAGCGTCAAGAACTTCCTCGCCGGCAAATCGGTAATGGTTACCGGTGCCGGTGGTTCGATTGGATCCGAACTTTCGCGACAAATTGCGCGACTGCAACCGTCCCAACT
>DATBMP010000279.1:0-1747 GCA_036554845.1 Pyrinomonadaceae bacterium | reverse complement strand
GTTTCTTAAGTTGAAAATTTACTCGACCGTGAACTGCACTGTCCTATCGAGAACGTCGTTGACGTAGAGGTCTACCTTGTAACTTCCTTTGGGCCAATCACGTGGCAAGGTCAGATGGCCGTGTACTACGTTTTCGAGTGCGCGTGTCGTGTAGTCGATGTCTCGGATCTTCTGGTTCCTGGCACCATCGGCATCGACGATCCACCAGGCGAACTTCATCTTTGTTCCAGATTTGGAGTCCTTCAGTTTTGTGACCGCATGAATGGTTCTATCAGTTGGTCCAAACGTTGAAGACTCATCACCGGGATCGCCCGAACCATTATCCTTAGCCATGTGAAGCTCAGTGGTGAATTCGCCTCGACCAGTACTGGTCCCGGCTGTTGGAGCCGAACTGTTACCGTTGGTGCTAGTGTTTGTGTTCGTGGTGTTTGTGTTTCCGAACTTGCAACCCAGTACCAGAAAAAGAAAAAGGCCAACTGCAAGCCATGCTGAATGGACTTTCATCACCGAGCCTCCAGACCAACAGAATTTTTACACTTGTCGATTTCGGATTGAGTCAGCCGCGCGTCGCTTTCAGCAACTTCATCAAGGTAAACGTCGCAATCGCCGTCAAGCGGCGGCGAGCGTAGCGGCAAGCGAACGAAAGAGATCTCGACCGTCGGTAGAACCCAACAGGTCTTCACACGCGCGTTCGGGATGGGGCATCAAACCACGAACATTGCGCTCCCGGCTGCAAATACCTGCGATGTTGTCGCGCGAGCCATTCGGATTGGAAGCCTCTGTGATGTTGCCATCCTTGTCTGAATAACGAAAAACAACCCGGTCTTCATCTATTAGCTGCTTGAGTGTTTCATCGTCGCAAACATAGTTGCCTTCGGCGTGCGCGATAGGAAGTTGGAGCACTGCACCTTTCTGTAACTCGTTTGTAAAAGGCGTGTCAGTTGTTTCTGTTCTTACATAAACATGTTCACAGATGAAGTGCAGATCACGATTGCGAATCAACGCGCCCGGCAGCAATCCAGCCTCACAAAGAATCTGAAACCCATTGCAAATACCCAACACGAAACCGCCGGCCTCAGCAAACTTCTTCACGGAAGCCATCACTGGCGAGAAGCGTGCGAGCGCGCCGGCGCGCAGGTAATCACCATAAGAAAAACCCCCGGGGATGATCACGGCGTCATACCCCGCGAGGTTGGTATCTCGGTGCCAGATGAAATCGACCGGCTGTCCCACATGCTTCGAGATCACATGATAGGCATCATGATCGCAGTTAGAACCGGGAAAAACGATAACTCCAAACTTCACGCTTCAATCTCCACTCGATAGTCTTCGATAATCGGATTGGAAAGTACTTCCCGGGCCATCCGGGAAACTGAGTCGTGCGCTTCCTGTTCACCGAGCGAACTATCCAGCGCAATCTCGAAATACTTCCCCTGGCGCACATCCGCAATTCCATTAAAGCCAAGCAGTTCGACTGAGTGCTGAATGGCCTTACCCTGAGGGTCAAGCACGCCAGGCTTGAGCCTTACATATACTTTCGCTTTCATTAATTGCTTGCTCCTCGAAACAATACTAAGGCAAAACATTGCGCGATGTGTAGCGCCTGTCATAACATCCGCCAAACTTTGGCGTCGACAGGACTTCTGGATCCTCGTTAGCGCTGATGTCAATCCGAAATCTCAAACCAGGAGAACTTGATAATGCAAAATCCGCCACCAGGGCAGCAGAGTTATGGTAGCCCTTCCAC
>DATBMP010000372.1:0-6067 GCA_036554845.1 Pyrinomonadaceae bacterium | reverse complement strand
CAATGCGAAACGGGCGATCGAGAATTTTTGAGCGTCCGCAGACTGGGCAGCGAAGCGTGATGAAGCGGGTCAAGGCTGTCAGGATATTTTCGCGCTTGTGGCTCATAGGCGTGGTGCCGATCGATTCTACAATTTTGGAGTACGGTGGCAAGGGATTTGTCAGTGGTCAGAGGTGAGTGGTCAGAGGTCAGTGACGGCAAGAGTGAGAGGTCAGAAGTCAGTAGCCAAAGATATCAGGTTGGAAGGGTGTTTTTACCCCTGCCCGGTTTGGCTGCATCAAGCCGGGAAACTTTTGGCTCCGCACCTGAAGTACTTGAGATCATGCATCCGAACCGGCGGGGGTAAACCACCCTTCCTAACCTGATATCTTTGGCAACAGACCTCTGACAACTGACAACAGACCTCTGATAACTGACAACTGACTTCTGACAACTGAACCACTGACAAAAGTCAGTAGCCAAAGATATCAGGTTAGGAAGGGTGGTTTACCCCCGCCGGTTTGATGCATCAAAGCCGGGAAACTTTTGGCGCCGCTCCTGAAGTACTTTGAGATCATGCATCCGAAACGGCGGGGGTAAACCACCCTTCCCAACCTGATATCTTTGGCAACAGACATCTGACAACTGACCTCTGACAACTGAACCACTGACAACTGACACTCACCACTGACCACCGCCCGTCACTCCAAAGATTCGTACATCAACTCCAACTTCTCGTAAACCCACCTTCGCCCTTTGGCTTTTAAATCTCCCTCGTTTAAAGTAAGCAAAATTTCAACCTGCCTGACGGAGACCACTGAAATGATTAAAGTTAAGTTTGGAAAGTTGTTTGTTCGCCATTGGCATAAGTTTTTCTTCGTTGCGCTGCTCGGGTTTTCGCTCGGCGTCGCTTCACTTCCTCTCTCCGGAATTGCCGGTGCACAGAATGGCCAAAAGCCTGCTCCAGTCACGAGCCCATCTACCGATTCGGGTTCATCGGGAGTTCCGGCAAAACTCGCCTACCCGGTAGCGAAAAAGGTTGAGCATGTCGATACCTACCATGGCGATGCTGTCCCCGATCCATATCGTTGGCTCGAGGATGACACCTCTGCGGAAACTGCCGCGTGGGTTGAGTCACAAAATAGAGTCACGTTTAGCTATCTCGAAAAGATTCCGTTCCGGCAGCAACTCAACGCACGATTAGAGAAGCTTTACAACTACCCAAAATATTCTTCGCCATCACGCCGAGGGGAGTACTACTTCTTCTCAAAGAATGATGGATTGCAAAACCAGAGTGTTCTTTACATTCAAAAAGGATTGAACGGCACTCCGGAAGTACTCCTGGATCCCAACAAGCTCTCTGAAGATGGCACGTCGCGGTTAGGCACGTTCTCACTTTCTGACGACGGGAAGGTCGCAGTGTACGGTGTGTCAAAGGGAGGATCTGACTGGCAAGACTATTTTGTGATGGACATTGCTAGCAGAAAGACCCAGTCAGATAAGATCGAGTGGGTGAAGGTTTCAGGCGCTGCATGGGCTGGCGATGGTTTTTTCTATAGTCGCTATCCAGCACCTGGCGATGAAAAGAAGAAGCTCTCTTCAGTCAACGAAAACCATCAGGTCTACTACCACAAGATCGGGACTCCGCAATCAGAAGATGAGCTGGTCTATGAGGACAAAGCCAATCCGCAACGCTTTCACACCGTCGGCACGACCGACGACGAGCGGTATGCGATTCTCACCATCTCCGAAAGAGGAAAAGGTAAGAAGGGCAACGCCGTTTTCTTTCGCGACCTGACAAAGGGCGACAAGACATGGACGCCGATCATTGCGGAGATTGGCGATGACAGCTATGGCGTCATCGAAAATGTCGGCGACAAGTTCCTTATCGAAACGGATCACAAGGCGCCAAACAGTCGCATCATCCTCTTTGATCCAAAGAATCCTTCAGAGTCGAACTGGAAAGAGATCATTCCCGAGAAACCAGAACCACTTCAGGGCGCAGGCACTGCCGGCGGCAAACTTTTTGTGACCTACCTGAAGGATGTGACGACGCGCGCGTACGTCTACAGTCTGGATGGAAAACTCGAGAATGAGATTCAACTTCCGGGAATCGGATCCGCAGGTGGTTTCGGTGGACGAATGGATGACAAGTTTGTCTTCTACACCTTTACCTCGTTCAACTTCCCGCCGACGATCTACAAATACGATATCGCTACGAAGAAATCGACACTGTTCCGGGCCCCTGAAATTCCCGGGTTTAACTCTACGGATTACGAAACCAAACAGGTCTTCTACAAGAGCAAGGATGGCACGCGCGTGCCGATGTTTCTGGTCCACAAGAAGGGCCTGAAACTTGACGGAAATAATCCAACGTTGCTCTACGGTTATGGTGGCTTCAACATTACGACCGCCCCGAGTTTCAGTTCGTTGCGCATGGCACTGCTCGAGCAAGGCGTGGTCTATGCCTCGGCGAACATGCGTGGTGGCGGCGAGTACGGCGAGAAGTGGCATGAAGCCGGCACCAAACTCAAGAAGCAGAATGTATTCGACGACTTTATCGCAGCGGCCGAGTACCTGATAGCGAACAAGTACACCTCGCCGAACAAGCTCGCGATTCAAGGTGGTTCGAATGGTGGGTTACTTGTTGGCGCAGTGATGAATCAACGACCTGAACTCTTCAAGGTTGCGATTCCACAGGTGGGAGTGATGGACATGCTTCGCTTTCACAAGTTCACAATTGGCTGGAACTGGATTGCCGACTATGGCTCGAGTGACAACCCGGAAGAGTACAAGGCGCTTCGTGCTTACTCGCCGTTGCACAACATTCAGGTGGGTGTGAAGTATCCAGCGACGCTCATCACGACAGCAGATCACGATGATCGTGTTGTGCCGGCGCACTCGTTCAAATATGCAGCAACCCTGCAGGCAGCACAGGGTGGACCAGCACCGGTGTTGATCCGCATCGATACCAAGTCGGGACACGGTGCCAGCAATACGAAGAAGGCAATCGAGACGACAGCGGATATCTACTCGTTCATCCTCTACAATCTCGACGTGCCCGTTAAGTAGAAAACAACTGACTAGTAGAAAGACGAGCGGCTGGCATTTGTCAGTCGCTCGTTTTTTTTGTGATTTGGATGCCACGGGGTTGCCCCCTTGGTGGGTCACGTTTGCAGCCACAACCAAAGCCAGTGGCATTGATGAACGAGTATCTCTTAACGTTTTCTCGCCGGTCGTTTGATCGGATGGGCTTCGGTGTTAAAGACGACTCGTCTGAAATCAAGGGTATCTGGAGGAGCGAACAACAGGTAGAAATATTTGAAGGTTTCCGCAAAGAGAAAACTCTGCATCGAATCTGACTTCTCTTTTGTTACCACACTCTTTAATGCCGCGTAGCCTGAGTCGGTCCTGCAATGCTTCACAAAATCACGAAAGAGCTGTTCTCCCATTCTCAGGTAGTGGGGATCGCGAGTGATCTGGTAGAGGTAGTAAGTAGACTCGACGATCTCCGGCCTTAACGGATACCCGGCGTGCACAACCTGCATCGTTTGATAATTCAATGCTTCCGGTTCGATCCCGTTGAGTTGCCACATCCTGAAAGATGATTCCTGTAGTCGTCTTGCGCGTCCAAGATCTCCGGACAGCGCCAGCACGGCGGGGAAGAACGCGTCGAGCGCACCGTACGTGGTAGCAGTTCTTTGACCGGTGGTCATGTCGGCGTGTCCATACCACAGTTCTGACGCTCTTGAAGTTTCGTCGGCCAGGTACTTATTAACTACCTTGATGCTCTCCTGCCACATCCTTCTGCAGTCCTCATCGCCAAAGAGCAACCACGCTTTCAAAAGATATTCGTAGTAGCTGTCGATCTCAGCGCTGATATGGCTGTCGGTTTTGGTCCATTGGCCGGTTTCAACATTGATCCTCGTTCCAACCAGACCTATCGGAGAGCGACGGTTGTAAGTCTCAACCAGGGCGCGCTTTGCTTTGTTGAAGTAGACGGGATTTCCGGTGAACGCGCTGAGGGTGCCGAACTCAATTAACAGCGTTCCGGTCTCGGCAGGATTGCTCACCTCACCACGAACGTTTCCGCTGCGAAGATTCACATACCGATATGGGAGTCCGGTAGGAGAATTGAAGACAGGAAGAAGACGATTGCCAAGATCTGTCGCGAGATCGAGAAGTCGTTTCTCACTCGTCAGTTCATACGCAGAGAGAAGCCCCCCAAGAAGGCGGATCGTTACCTCGAAATTCTGGACGTCAATGTCTTTATCAAATGAGAGGTTGGCGATGATGTATTGCCGGGTTGCAGCGGCCTCCTTATCGAGTCGCATCAGAATCATCGTGTCGAGGGAATCGACCGGAGTCATCAAGAGCGGTTCAGGATACCAATCATGATGGGACTTGCTGAGCGGCTTTAGATCGTCGTGACCCCAGGCGTATTTCTTATAACCGTTCCAGGCATGAAGAAACTCCGCCTTAACCTCCTGCGCTAGCCGGCTTCTGTTTACGTTTGGCTGAGCAGTGGTTGTCGGCGTTATGAGAAGGATGAGACAGAGAGAGCGCAGGAACATGTTGGAATTTCGGATTGCGGATTCGGGAAATTGGAATTTAGAAATTGGAATTTGGAATTTAGAAATTGGAAATTCAACTTCCAAATCCGAAATCCGCAATCCGAATTCCAAATCCCAATTTCCAAATCCCAAATCCCTCCATCACAGTCCTTCGCTGAGTTTGCGAAAGTGATAACCCATCGCTGCCAGGCGCATTGAGTGAGCGA
Organism: Pyrinomonadaceae bacterium; assembly: GCA_036554845.1. GTDB lineage: Bacteria > Acidobacteriota > Blastocatellia > Pyrinomonadales > Pyrinomonadaceae > PSRF01. The sequence continues at coordinate 1,309 of DATBMP010000372.1, read as the reverse complement.
ACTGTTCGCGATGATGAGTTACTGAGCGACGGAAGAATCTCCAAAACTCTTTGCGCTCGCGGTCGAGTACCCCCAGCTTCAACACAATCCGCGACAGGGCCATCATACCGCTGATCATGCTGTAGCGGTTCGGTTCCGGTTCCGTGCCGGACACACGCTTTAAGCACTCAAGCGCCCGATTATAGTATTCAGTCGAGTTATAGATTGTTTTCAGAACTGATCGATAACCTTCGACGAGTGTTGTCTTGTCCATTCGCGGAATGAAGTTGAGCGAATCACTGGTGTTGTTGCCACAACTCTCAGCGATAAGCCGGCCTTCCTTCTTCAAGCGTCGCCAGAGTTGTGTATCTGGCAACGCGGTAAGCAGTCCAACCATGGCCAGCGGAATCGCGCTGTCACGAATGAAGTTGATTTGCAACTGGAAGATATCTTCTGGATCGTGGTCGAAGCCGACGATGAACCCGCCCATCACTTCCATTCCGTAACTCTGGATCTTCTTCACCGATCCAAGAAGATTCCCACGGTTCTGAGACTTCTGGGCCTCTTTCAAACTCGCTTCAACAGGAGTTTCAATACCCAGAAAGACGCGACGGAAACCGGCATCGCGCATCGTGTCCAGCAGGCGGTCGTCGTCTGCAAGATTCACACTCGCCTCGGTCAGTAACGAGAACGGTTGACCATTGCGTTCCTGCCAGGCGACGAGTTCAGGTAGAAGATTTTTCACATTGCGTTTGTTGCCGATGAAGTTGTCGTCGACGATAAAAACGGTTCCTCGCCAGCCGATCCGCTTTAACTCATCCAGTTCCGCAAGCATCTGTTGATTGCTTTTGGTGCGAGGGACACGTCCGTAAATCTCTATGATGTCGCAGAACTCACATTGAAAAGGACAGCCGCGAGAATACTGAACGGACATCGCTGCGTACCGTTTGAGATCTGCCAGCTGGAAAGCGGGCACAGGGGTCAGCGAAAGCGGTGGTTTTTCTTGAGCCTGATAGATCGGCTTTGCTTCGCCGCGTTCGAGGTCGGCAATAAACTGCGGCAGCGTCGTCTCTGCTTCACCGATGAAGATGTGATCCGCGTCCGGTAATTGCTCGACACTTGTCGAGACGTATGGCCCACCAACGACGACTCGTTTTCCCAGTGCCTTACATTGTTGGACCACGCGGACCAAGGCGTTCTTTTGGACCAGCATTGCCGTGACAAAGACCATGTCCGCCCATTCGATGTCGGATTGTTTGAGTCTTCTTACCTCGAGGTCCACCAATCGCCGTTCCCAGTTAGATGGCAACATTGCTGCAACTGTTAAGAG
>DATBMP010000251.1:0-9325 GCA_036554845.1 Pyrinomonadaceae bacterium | reverse complement strand
GTGAAGGTCAATATCTTGGCACCGCCTTCTCTCCGGATGGTAACTACCTCTTTTACGGGTTCCGCGATCACACTTCCACTGATCCGCAATTGTATCGTGTGCCTGTGCTCGCAACAGGCGCTCACCCGACACGGATGGACCTTTATACTGGACCACCATCGCTTTCTCACGATGGCAAGAGGTTGGCTTTTATCCGCTATGACATCGCGGGCAAGGCGGACGTTTTGATGATGGCGGATGCGGATGGCAGCAATGAACAGGTACTCGCAACCCGGAAATGGCCGGAACGTTTTAGCTGGAACTGGAATGCCAGACCAGCCTGGTCCAAAGACGACGACCGGGTAACGACCGTATTGGTGGATCCGTCGTCAAGCAATTTCTACCTGCAACTCTTTGATTTTCGTCTGGCAGATCGTTCAGTGAATGAAGTCACGCTAACAGGACAGAAATTTGAATTGCTTGACGATGTTGCCTTGGTGAACGACGGTGCAAGTGTCATGACTACAGCCAAGGCCCATGGCGCCTCTTTCTTTCAACTGTGGCAGGTTTCGCGAGACGGGACGGCGAGACAGATCACGAGTGACCTGAGTGATTATCTCGCGCTCAGTTTGAATGGAGACGCGAATTCGTTGGTTACTATTCAAAGACAGATCCTTTCGAACATGACCACTGCGCCGGCCAGCAACGTGAATGCGTCAACCTCAATCACGTCTGGCATCGGTCGTTACTTTGACATTCAGTGGACTCCTGATGGACGCATCATTTACGCCTCAGACGCGAGTGGTAGCGCAAAGATTTATGAGATGGGCCTTGATGGCTCACCTCCAAGAATCCTGACGGATGCCGGACGAAACTATGGACCAGCAATTTCACCCGACGGTCGTTTCATTGCTTTTCATTCGAGTCGGTCAGGTAATTTCCAAATCTGGATAGCCAAGCGCGACGGCACAAATCCGGTTCAACTCACAAGTGCGGCGCAGGAATCCCATTGGCCGCAATTCACGGCGGATGGTAGATCGATCATCTTTGAGCATTACGTGCCTGGCGAGCCTGTCTCATTGTGGACCATTCCTGTTGAAGGCGGCACGGCGCAGAAACTCGCCCAGGGCTTTGCAATCAGAGGCGCCGTTTCACCGGATGGGAAATGGGTGGCGTGCTGGTGGCTGGGGCACGATCAAAACAGCCGTCCGCGATTGGCAATCATTCCATCTTCAGGGGGTAGTCCGGTTAAGACCTTCGAGCTGGCGGCGACGGTGCCGGTTTCCTGGGAAGCGGGACTTAGTTGGACCAGCGATGGAAAGAATGTTTCTTATGTGGATCAGCGTGACGGCGCCAGCAACCTCTGGAACCAATCGATCGACGGTGGTCCTGCGAAACCGGTGACCAATTTCAAAGACGGTCGGATCTATGCTTTTGACTGGTCGCGCGATGGACGATTGGTTTTGTCGCGCGGCGTTACCACCAACGATGTTGTTTTGATGACCGAAGTGAATTAGAACTCGCCGCACTATCTCCGCGTTTTGGAATCCCTCTCTGCTCCAATAGAATTCTGATCATCCTTCATGTCAGAACGCGAGCACAGTCAAACTCAGCCCAATCCTTTAGTGCCGGAAGAGTCGGTCCCTGTTCAGATCACTCGACCCCCAAAAACTGCCGGTGGTGTGCCCTCGATAGTCGCGGCATTAAAAAGTTCTGTTGGCCAAATGGGTGCAACGCGAACGCTGCGCACACTCACCAGGCTCAATCAGAAGGGCGGTTTTGATTGTCCAGGTTGTGCGTGGCCAGAACCGGACGGTGAACGATCGCCCGCCGAGTTCTGCGAGAACGGCGCCAAACATGTTGCCGACGAAGCAACAACCAAACGAGCGACTCCCGAGTTCTTTCGCGATTGGAGTGTCGCGGACCTTTCGCAGCAGTCGGATTACTGGTTGGGCCAGCAAGGCCGGCTAACTCATCCAATGTTGTTGAAATCGGGCGCGACTCATTACGAACCGATTAGTTGGGACCAGGCGTTTTCATTGATTGCCAATGAGTTGAACGACCTGGCACATCCCGACGAAGCGATCTTTTACACGTCAGGACGGACGAGCAACGAGGCTGCGTTTCTCTATCAACTCTTCGTTCGCCAGTTTGGTACAAACAATCTGCCCGACTGCTCGAACATGTGTCACGAGTCGAGCGGGTCGGCGCTGGGGGAAACCATTGGTGTGGGCAAGGGAACTATTACGCTCGAGGACTTTGATTTGGCCGAAGCGATATTTGTCAGTGGTCAGAATCCAGGAACGAATCATCCGCGTATGTTGGCGGCGTTGGAACGTGCGAAGAAGAACGGCTGTCGTATCGTTCATATCAATCCACTTCCCGAAGTGGGAATGACCCGGTTCAAACATCCGCAGAACGTGTTGCACTGGATGGGCAATGGTACTCCGTTGGCAGATCTCTTTTTGCAAGTCCGAATCAATGGCGACGTGGCGTTGTTGAAAGGAATCATGAAAGAGGTCCTGGGCGAAGAACAGCAAAGACCGGGTGAGGTCCTGGACCATGAGTTCATTCGTAGGCATACCACCGGGTTCGATGAATTTGTTACTGCGCTCGAGAACGAGAGTTGGTATGAGATCATCTCTCAGGCCGGAGTTTCACGAGACCTGATCAAAGAGGCTGGGAAAGTCTTCATCGAGTCGGACCGCACGATCTTTTGTTGGGCCATGGGACTGACTCAACACAAGAACGCGGTGGCAAACATTCAGGAGATCGTGAACCTGATGTTGCTGCGCGGACAGGTGGGTAAACCTGGGGCAGGACTTTGTCCCGTGCGCGGTCATAGCAACGTTCAAGGTGATCGCACGATGGGAATCTGGGAACGACCGACGAAAGCGTTTCTTGAGAGTCTTGGTGCCGAGTTCGATTTCGAACCCCCGCAGAGGCATGGGTTAGACACCGTTCAGGCAATCCAGGCGATGCACGATGGATCTGCAAAAGTTTTCTTTGCCCTGGGTGGAAATTTTCTTTCGGCTACACCCGACACCGAATATACGGCAGATGCACTCAGAAGCTGCCAGCTGACAGTCCAGGTGTCAACAAAACTCAATCGGGCACATCTGATCACGGGTAAACAGGCGTTGATCTTGCCTTGCCTCGGCCGGACGGAGGTCGACTTACAAAAGTGTGGGCCTCAGTTTGTTTCGACGGAGAACTCGATGTCGGTGGTCCAGCCGTCGCGGGGTTCTTTGCCTCCTGCTTCCGAACATCTTTTGAGCGAGCCAACGATTGTTGCACGATTGGCAAAGGCCACGTTGGGTTCGCGTTCGGGTGTGCATTGGGACGAGTTGATCGCTGATTACGATCGGATCAGGGATCATATTGCCCGCGTCGTTCCGGGATTTGACGACTACAAAAATCGCATTCGCCAGCCCGGCGGTTTCCATCTTCCGAATGCAGCGCGACAGCGAGAGTTTCGAACTGCCAGGCAGCGCGCCGTTTTCACGATTCACCCTTTGCCGCAACACAAACTTGCCTCGGATCAGTTTTTGATGATGACGATACGAAGTCATGATCAGTTCAACACATCGATTTACGGATTGGATGATCGCTATCGTGGTGTGCTGAACGGTCGTCGGGTTGTGTTTCTGAACAAGCAGGACATCGAGCGTTGTGGACTGAAGGAAGGCGAGGCGGTGGATCTTACCAGTCACTTCGAAGGTGAGACGCGAACAGCGCGGCGGTTTGTTGTTGTTGCCTACGACATACCTGAAGGATGCGCCGCAACATATTTTCCGGAAGCGAATGTGCTGATTCCAGTTCGAAGTGTGGCTGAGAAGAGCAACACGCCAACATCGAAGTCCGTAGTTATCAGTCTTAAGAGGAGTCTGGAGTAGCCGTCTAGGTGCTTCGTTTTTCATCAACCTCGAACGCTAAACGAGTCAAGACAAAAGCGATCATGAAAAGTACCAACACCATCGCCGGCAATTACACCGAATTAGCAGACCAGTTGCGCGCGTTGCTTGAGGGAGAACGCGACCCAATTGCTAATTGTGCAAACTTTGCAGCATTGCTGTTCAACTCGCTACCCGATCTTAATTGGGCCGGCTTCTACTTTCACAAGGATGGCGAGTTGGTTCTTGGTCCATTTCAAGGTCAACCAGCGTGCGTGCGCATTGCGATTGGAAAAGGTGTTTGTGGTACTGCTGCAGATCGAAGAGAGACAGTGATCGTACCGAACGTACACGAATTTCCGGAACACATTGCATGTGACAGCGCGTCGAACTCTGAACTGGTGACGCCAATCATCGTCAAAGGCAGATTGTTTGGCGTGCTGGATCTCGACAGTCCACGTTACGGACGGTTCAACGAAGATGATGCGGTTGGACTGCACACGCTGGTCGAGATTTTCAAGGAAGCAACGGACCTTTAGGGGGTGGTTATGATTACGATTCGAAAAGCAGTCGAGCGCGGCCATTTCAATCACGGCTGGTTGGACACCTATCACACCTTCTCTTTTGATCAGTATTACGATCCAGACCACATGTCGTTTCGCAGTCTGCGGGTAATCAACGAAGACCGGGTCGCGCCGAAGCATGGATTTCCCACTCACTCGCACCGTGACATGGAGATCATCACTTACATCCTCGAGGGCGAACTGCGACATGAAGACAGTATGGGAACTGGTTCGGTAATTCGGCCGGGAGAAGTTCAGCGAATGACCGCCGGCACGGGTGTAGCCCATAGCGAACGCAATCCATCACCCGACAAAGAAGTTCATCTGCTGCAGATCTGGATCATGCCGAACCAGCGTGGTCTAACTCCGAGTTATGAACAGCGAGCCTTTAGTGAAGAAGAGCGTTCGGGAAAATTGCGTCTGGTTGCGTCGCCCGATGGCCGGGATGGCTCGGTAAGCATTAACCAGGACGCATTACTTTACGCGACGATTCTTTCGGTGGGTCAGGAGGTTTCTCACCGGCTTTCGAACAATCGGCACGCCTGGCTTCAAGTTGCGCGTGGGGCTTTGACATTAAACGGGACGCAACTTGAGCAGGGCGATGGTGTTGCAATTAGCGAAGAAACGGAAGTGAGGATTACTACTGATTCGGGTGCGGAAGCGTTGCTGTTTGATCTTGCATGAGTTGCTTTGTCGGTTGTCAGTGGCTGGTTGCTGTTGTTTTTGACCGGTGACTGACCTCTGAGTAGTGACAACGGAACCACTCACCAGGGTTCACACGGGCTTTGCACAAAAGTCGTCCAATTACGTGGTCGGCTTTGCCGCATCCCTTGCGGTACGCGTATGGCTTACCGAGAAGCGCCAACGGTAGTCACGCTATGCCTGAATGCGCACTCTTGAGGCCTGGCCTCCGACAAAATTGGTGTGAGCAGGCGGTAAGCCAAAGTCTTACCGCAAGGGATGCGGCAAGTCGCGACAGCGGGAACCGATTTTTTGTGCAAAGCCGTCTACACACCTCACCCTTCCGCCGTTTGCGGCGACATATCGGATTCATCCACATACCTTATTCAGGAAGCGCTACCTAAGTGACGGCAACGGCCTGAGGTGGCCCACTTCACCGAGCAAGCAGACTGAGGATAGCCAGCATCAGCGACTGCCAGGGATCGAGGGAGGCCTGGTCCGATTCATTCGACTCGCGGGTCTGGATTAATGTTTCCACTTGCTGAGAAGCTGTGGGCCGATTTTGCCCTGGCGGTGGCGGAGGTGGCACGTAGTCACTTGTTGGAACATCACCAGCCAGAGCTGAGACGGAGAAAACGCACGTTAGAGCCAATGCCATCAAAAGCCGTTTCATGGGTGGTTCTCCTTTGGATAACAGCGATGCAAGGTTTCTTACATCTCGCAAGAATAGAGCAACATCCGTAAAATCTTGCAAGCCATACCGTGCCCATCTAATATCCCCACGTCTCGCAAGCTCTCTTACACTCACACGGAAAGGCTTGTCCTGAATGAAGATAACCTCACCGAAGCTAGACACTTCTAATCTCAGCGCTAACGAGAAGGCTCTTCTGCGTTGCCAAAGAGCGTTGGAACTCAAGGACAAAGGTGAATATGAGAGTTCCCAGTCAATACTAAGACCGCTCTGGAAAATGTTGGGTGAGCGTCCAAGAACCAAGGATCTTCATCCTTCTGTCGCGGCCGAGGTCCTTTTATGTGTCGGAATCATGACTGGTTGGATCGGTAGTAAGAATCAAGTAAACGAAGCTCAAGAAATTGCGAAGAATCTAATTAGCGAAAGCATAAGTTATTACGAGTCTGTTGGAGATGTTCGAAAGATAGCAGAGGCACGTGCCGAAATCGCGTACTGCTATTGGCGCGAGGGAGGATTGGATGAAGCTCGGATAATGCTGAATGAGGCTCTCGAAAAACTGACCTCAGAGGGTAATACAAGAGCCAGGGCGTTTCTCAAGTTAGCGACTGTTGAGTGGTCGGCATCGCGATATGACGTCGCTCTTGAGATCTTGATGAATAACGCTTCACTATTTCAGAAGGTTACCAATCACACCACCAGAGGAAATTACCATAACGAACTCGCGATTGTGTTTCGGCACTTGGCCACGGCCGAGAAGAAAGAGAATTACCTCAAGCGAGCCATCGCCGAGTTCGAAAAAGCTGATTATCATTTTGGACTAGCGAAGAACAACGTCTTCCGTGCCACAGTGAAGAATAATGTTGGTCTTATTCTTTTCAACCAGGCACGGTTCAAGGAGTCCCTCAAGTATCTAGCTGAGGCTCGGCGACTGAGTGTCATAGCTAAAGATAAGGTGCGTACGGCTCAATTCGACGAAAGCAGAGCGCAAGTTTTAATAGCCCTAGGCAGACTCACCGAGGCAGATACAGTGCTCCGAGGTGTTATTCAAGTATTCGCGAGAAGCGGTCATCAATGCCTTCTTGCCGATGCTCTCATCACTCATGGCATCGCGCTCGCGCATCTTCACCGCACCGACCAGGCTCAATACACATTCCAACGCGCCATCGAGGTGGCTCATCAGGTTGGCGCTCTTAATAAAGCCGGACTCGGTGCCTTAACACTCATCGAAGAGTTGGACGAACTGTCCCCGGAAACTCTGCACGCTGCCTACAACCGCGCCAGTGAGTGGTTAGCAAATTCACAGAGCCAGGACATCCTCCTGAGACTCAACTCAGCTGCACGAAAAGTCTTACTTGCGCTCAGAAAAGATCTGGAAGACCAGGACGCCACTGAAGACCTCCTCAACAAGCCTTGCGATCTTCAGGCTGAGGTCCTGCGCTACGAAGGTGTCCTGATCCGTCAAGCGCTCGCTAAAGTGAGTGGCAGTGTAACGCGCGCGGCAGCGCTGCTAGGAATGAGTTATCAGGGTCTCGCATACGTGATCGAATCTAGACATAAAGACCTCCTCAAGGAACGTTCGCCAATTCGACGCCGTTCCCGCAGGGATTGCTGACAAGGTTTTCTCTCTCTTCTCCCGCGCTCTCACCAGCGCCGGAAACACCCAAAGCTCGAAGATGCACGTCGATGGCCACGCGGGCATCTTCGTACGCAGTACTTTTGTTGAGGGGAACGAGAGTGCTGCGTAAAACGCCACGTTATCGTGGGTGGCGTGGCGTACGAGGCCGGCATGTTTTTCCCAGCATGCCGGCCTCCCTCTTTGTCGCCATATCTAGGGGGAATCCCGATGTCGCCCTTGATGCATCGCCAACGACTCGGCCCGAGTCAATCTGGTTATTGCGAAAATGTGTCCCCACGTCATTATCTGCGTTTGCAGGGATCCTTTAAAACTAAAGACTTGAATCAATGTTCCGTCAGCATGTAATCTTGAACAGTTGTGTAAAACTAATCCGTCCCGTAACAAGCTTGCCCAGAGCTAACACGCTAGGATTCCTCTCCGTTTTAAATTGCAGAAATGAGCCCGGACGACAGCAGTTGGATTAACTCATAATGGCGATTCACGGAACCCTGACCACAATGAGTGTGTCTGACCTGCTGCAGTTTTTGGCTGCAGGCAGAAAGACCGGCACGCTCAGGTTTAGCCGCGGCAAGGTCATAAAGGAGATCTATTTTCAGGACGGCATCGTCGTCGGAGCGAATACGAACGACCCGAAGGAGTATATCGGGCAGGTCTTGATTCACTATGGCAAGCTCGATGAAGCCCAACTTCAGGTTGCCATGGAGGAACAACGACGCACTGGCGGAAAACTCGGCGAAATACTGGTAGCCAAGGGTTTCCTCACTTCAGCTTCAGTTCTCGAGATCCTTCGCATTCGTACCCTCGACATAATCTACGATCTCTTCATCTGGGCCGATGCTCACTTCGAGCTTTTTGACAACGAACCTCTCCCACCTGACCTAATCCGGATCGAGGTCGAACCAACTACGATCATCATGGAAGGAATATATCGAGTTGACGAACTGGCTCGTTATCGAACCTTGATTCCGTCAGATCGCGCCGTGCTGGAATTGGGCGCAGGTTGGACCGCATCTCTAAGTGTCAGCAAGGAAGTGCGGCAAATTTTGTATTACATCGAGAAACGCATGACTGTCGCCGAAATCTGCTACAACATGCATGATTCGTCGTTCAATATTTACGCGAAGCTGTTTGATCTGGTCAGCAACGGCATTGCGCGCCTCGTCGAAGAACGACCAGCGGGTGCGGATACATTCACGAAACTACCGGACACTCCTGAAGATCCTTCCGAGTTGTTGTGGTTAGCTCGTCGTGAGTTGAAGGACGAAAATCCCGCAAAAGCCTTGCAGCTGATTCAACAGGTTCTCGAAGCTGAACCGAAAAACGAAGAAGCACAAGCCCTACTTGTAAAAGCGGAAGAAGAGTTTATGCAGCAGCTTTACAAGGAGTTGCCTCCAAAGGCCGTTCCTCAGATCATCATGTCTCCCGAAGGCCTGACCCAGCAACAACTCGGACCTCAGGAAGCGTTCGTCCTCTCGCGCATCAACGGCGAATGGGACATCGAGTCAATCTTGTCTATCTGCCCATTCCGTGAAGCCGACAGTCTTCGCATGATCAAAACTTTAGTTGAAGCGAAGGTGATCGGGATTTGAAACAAACCGTTGTGGCCAGGCGTTACCTACTTGAACTCCCCACGAACCTCATAGTCAATTTGAAGGATAGCTCTCAATCTGACAGGGCCTTCTGACCGATCTTTAAAGGCTTCACCTTGCCCTCCTCAAAAACTACGCGTTTTCCGTTGGAATTGAACCGCCCTGACCGGGAATGTGAGTTGCACTTCACAGGGTTGGAGTTCTACCCGGCGTCTCCCCTCGCCGGTAGCTCTAATCTCTGAGACTCGTAGTGGACAATCGACAAATTAGAAAGTGGTATTTGTGGACAGTGA
>DATBMP010000179.1:0-14916 GCA_036554845.1 Pyrinomonadaceae bacterium | reverse complement strand
AACGAACCGGCACTGACGACCAGGTCCTCAGGTTTCAATGATGATTAGCCGAGAGCATGCCGACTTCATTCCCGCCTTAGACCGTCGTCTTGAAGGAAGACGCGCGCTCTTCATTTCGTATAACGGCATGTTGGATCCCTTGGGCCAGAGTCAGGTACTCCCTTATCTGCGGGAACTTACTAAAGTCGGCGTACGGTTTACCTTATTGAGTTTTGAACGAGATCAAGCTTTCACAGACGCGGGCCGTGATCAGAGCAAAAGACTTAAAGCGCAGTTGGCTAAAGAGAACATTGAGTGGCACTGGCTGCGCTACCATCAACGACCTTCACTTCCAGCCACCACGTACGATGTCTTTGCAGGCATTCGTTATGCACAAGCGCTCGTGAAGCGAAATGAGATTGAAGTCGTACATGCTCGCAGTCATGTGCCCGCAACGATCGCCTTAGTCTTGAAAAAGCGTTTTGGCCTCAAGATGATCTTTGACATCCGAGGACTTATGGCCGAGGAATACGTAGACGCCGAGCACTGGACGAAGGGAAGTATTCCGTATCGGCTTACTAAGAATATCGAGGGCCGAGCAATGAAAGTTGCCGATGCGGTGGTAACTCTTACTCATCGGATCTGGCCCATAATCTCAACGTGGGACAGCCTAAGCGGTCGAAGTGTTGTTCATGAAGTAATTCCATGCTGTGCGGATCTCGAGCGGTTCAGGTTTAGTCGGACAGAGAGATTGAAACGACGTGAAGAGCTTAAACTTGAGAACCGATTTACGATTGTCTACAGCGGCTCACTCGACGGCTGGTACCTGACGGAACGAATGGCGGATTTCTTTGTTTCGGTTCTCCGTCGGCGCCCGGATGCTTATTTCCTTTGGTTGACTAATGGTCGGCAAGAACGAGTCGAAGAGTTGATGGCCGAGCGTGGCATAAGTCGTGAAAGCTACTCGGTAAGATCCGTTAAGTCAGAAGACGTGCCTTCTTTTTTATCAGCGGCCGATGCGGGAATCTCATTCATCAAACCTTGCTTTTCGAAGCTCGCATCATCTCCGACCAAGAACGCGGAATATCTGGCTTGCGGCTTACCGATGATCATCAACGCAGGTATTGGTGACTCTGATGCTTTGATTGGTGAGGGCGTCGGAACCCTTGTCACCGAGTTCAATGAGGCGGAGTACGAAAAGGCGATCGCCTCAATCCTGGGCCTGGTTCAAAGGCCAGAAGAGATAAGGGCACGAACGCGCGAGGTTGCTGAAAGATTTTTTAGCCTGAAGTTAGTCGGTGGAAAACGTTACGCCCGTTTGTATGAACGACTCTTACTTGATGCCGAAACGAAATCGACTTAAATGTCAGCGAGTTTGTTCTTTGAAATGACTTACGAACAACGGGAAAAACGATGCTACGCAACGAAGTGCCTGTGTGGACGATGCTTCAGCTCGTCATATACTATCGTGCTGACACGTCATAGTTGTTGAGTTATGCGAGTACTTGCAGTAGTGCCTGGTCTATACAACACGTCCCCTGGACAACGTTATCGCATTGAACAGTGGGAACCGCTGCTGCGGCAACGCGGTGTTGAGATCAGCTACGCTTCTTTTGAAAATGCAGAGCTCAATTTAGTCATGTATCAGCGTGGGCATCTAGGCCGTAAGTTGATGCTGGTCTCTCAAGGAATGCGGGAAAGAGCCTCGCTGATGCGGTCTTTGCACGAATACGACGTTGTATATCTGTTTCGAGAAGCGGCATTACTGGGCCCTTCGTTGTTTGAGCGCTGGATTCATCGTTCGGGCGTGCCCATGGTCTTTGATTTCGATGATGCGATCTTCGTGACCTACAAAAGTCCTTCAAACGGCTATCTGAGTTATTTGAAGTTTGCTGGTAAGGCCAGAACCATTTGCCGGATCGCTTCTCATGTGATGGTTGGCAACCCCTATCTGTCAGACTTTGCCCGCCAGTTTAATGATCGAGTAACTATCGTTCCCAGCACGATCGACACAGACAAGTACGTGATGCATGAACGCAATCTGCCTGGTCCACCAGTAATCGGTTGGACCGGTAGCCACAGTACAGTTCAACACCTCGATACGATTCGACCCGCGCTGCAAAGACTAGCGAAGAACGAGCCGTTCAGCCTGCGTGTTATTGGTACCACCAGCTATGAACTTCCCGGCGTTCAGGTTGAAGCACGGCGATGGCAGGCTGATACGGAAGTGGAAGATCTGGATGGTATTCAAATTGGTCTAATGCCTTTGCCTAACGACAAATGGAGCAAAGGTAAGTGTGGGATGAAGGCGTTACAGTTTATGGGACTAGGAATCCCGACGGTTTGTTCGCCTGTGGGTGTGAATACCGACATTATTCAGGATGGTCAGAATGGCTTTATAGCATCTAGTGAAGATGAGTGGGTCGAGAAACTTACTCTGTTACTTCGTTCACGTGACTTAAGAAGAAAACTTGGAACAGCAGCTCGGGCCACGGTTGAAGAGAAGTATTCGGCCAAGACTCATGCGCCACGAGTTTACGAGATTCTTAAATCGGTAGTGCGAGCGGCTGGGAATGCGCAGCCAATTGGCAGTCGGAATTAGCGATCGACGATACCGTTAAGCCGCTGATGCGAAAGACAAGTCGATTCCGGTTAATGACACTCGGTTTGATCGCGTTGCTGCCGTCCTTTTTGAAACGCCCACTCTACCGGGTCTGTTTTGGCTATCGTATCGGCAAGCGTGTTCAGATCGGTTTGAGCATCATCGATGCGCAAGAATGCTCGATTGACGACGACGTTCGGATAGGTCATTTTAACGTCGTCATAGGTGTAGGAAAGTTCGTCGTCGGTGATCACGTGCGGATCGGCCACCTGAATATATTTCGGGGTGGGAACGAGATAGTTTTAGGACGTTATGCGGAAGTAATACGGATGAACGAAGTGAATTCGATTCCCGACCCGGACGTCGTGAATCCAACCGATCCATCTTTCAGATTGGGCGAAGGCAGCGTGATTACGACGGGTCATAAAATCGATTTCACCGATCGTGTCGTCATCGGCACCAGGAGCATCCTGGGGGGACGGAATTCATCGCTATGGACGCACAACCGGCAACGAACGCGGCCAATTGAGATTGGTTCCTATGCCTATTTGGGTTCGGAAATTCGAGTCGCACCTGGCGGGTCTATACCGTCTCACTGCATCGTGGGAATCGGATCGGTGATAACCAGTGCTCTGACGGAGGAAGGTTCTTTAATCGCGGGCGTGCCTGCGAAGTTTCTTAAAGAACTGGACGAAAATGATAAGTTTCTGATTCAACGCAAGACCAGATTAGATCTTCCCGATGATGTCTGCTGAATGGTCATAACCATGAACGGAGTACTAACGCTTATCAGCCTCGTGGTTTGCGGCTTGGTTGTATTTGCTTTGCCGCCGCTAGTTCAACCTTACGAGTTGGAATATGGCACCGTCACGGTTTTTGATACAGGCAAAGCTGTTTTGCTGTGCGCAGTTCTTTCGTTTGCAGCCGGTTGGATAATCAGCCGCGAACGCGCTTATAGCGGTTTTCTAGTTAAAGTATTCGTGGCGGCTCTGCTTCTGCGCGTTGTGTTGGGAGCGATCATCTTTGGATTCAAAGGGCAGGAGTTCTTTGGCGGCGATGCGCTCACTTACGACTTTTTCGGCCTCGCGCAACTTCAGGCATGGGGTGGGGATACAGTTGCCAAAGCAGCGGTTACGGGCTTCATCGGAAAAGGATTTGCATCCGCATGGGGCATGGTCTACCTCGTCGGCGCTATCTACGGATTAGTGGGCCGAAACATGCTTGCCGTTCAGCTTGTTAACGCAGTGCTGGGTGCAGCGACAGCTCCGATCATTTTCATGTGCGCGCAACAGGTTTTCGGCAACCTGAGGGTGAGTCGATTAGCAGCACTGGCGGTGGCGTTCTATCCCTCGCTGGTACTGTGGTCCTCGCAGGGCTTGAAAGACGCCGCCATCGTGTTCTTTCTTGCACTCTCGATTCTCGCCACCTTAAAACTGGGCCAGAAGATCACCGTGAAGTACGCTGTCGTATTGATCTTCTCATTATTGGCCATTCTGAGTTTGCGGTTTTATGTGTTCTACATGATCACCGTGGCAATCGCAGGCGCGTTCCTGATCGGCATGAGGACCTTGACACCGATAACGTTCGCGCGACAGTTAATGCTGATCATCCTGTTGGGCCTCGGTCTAACCTACATGGGTGTAACCAGGTACGCCAACGTTCAGTATGAGACCTACGGAAACTTGCGACAGCTGAATCGTAGCCGTCAGAACGCTGCGACCAGCGCCGAATCAGGTTTTGGTCGAGAGGTAGATGTTTCTACAGCCGCGGGCGCGCTCACGACGATACCGGTGGGAATGATCTACCTTCTTTTTGCGCCTTTCCCCTGGCAACTCGCAACACTCAGACAGAGTATTACGCTGCCGGAAATGATCATCTGGTGGGCCTCATTTCCCATGCTTGTTCTAGGTTTTTGGTTCTCGATCAGATACCGCCTGCGCATGATCTCGCCGATACTAATCTTTACGGTGATGCTCTCGCTTGCTTATTCAGTCTTTCAGGGTAACGTTGGTACAGCCTATCGCCAGCGGGCCCAACTGCTGGTCTTCTACTTTATCTTCGTAGCCGTCGGGTATGTGTTGATGTTGGAGAAGCGCGAAGAGAAGAAGAAACGAGATCTTGCTGAGAAAGAGGCGCTCGCCGCTTCTCGCATGCCTGCCTCTGCGCTGCCGCGAAGGTGAGTCACGCTTTTACAAAGCGTTGGGTCATCAAATAACCAAGAATTAAATCCGCGTTTTCTTCAGGAGACCTGCTCAGGGTCTCGAGTCGGACCTCTGCATGTTGCGGCGGTTCGTACGGATCGTCGACTCCCGTGAAGTGCTTAATCTCTCCACGCCGCGCCTTTGCATACATTCCTTTTGCATCCCGCCGTTCACACTCCTCAAGTGGCGTATCGACGAAGACTTCGACGAAACGATCGGAACCGATCAAGTTACGGACGTCGTTCCGCGTTGCTCGATAGGGGCTGACCGCAGCGCAAAGCACTGCGCCGCCATGACGAACGATCTCGCTGGCGACAAACCCGATGCGTCGAATATTCAGATCGCGATCCTCTTTGCTGAATCCTAACCCGCGCGATAGATGAGTGCGGACAACGTCGCCATCCAGCAAGGTAACTTGACGACCATGCTGCTGCAGAAGGACCGTTAACACTTCGGCGGTTGTTGACTTTCCCGCGCCGCTCAATCCGGTGAACCAAACACAGAATCCCTGCCGGTGACGTGCGGGATAAGTTTCGCCCAGGATCTCGGCGACTTCAGGTCGAGTGAACCATTCGGGCAACCGTTTACCCGCCTCGAGGTACGCTTCGCGGACAGCTGTGCCGGAAAGGTTGGCGGTCTTCGTATGGGGAGTAATCCGAGACGTTTCTTCGTAGCGATCCTCTTCAGGCAAGTAGACCAACTCCTTAAAAGGCACGACCTTCACTTGAATCTCTTCGCTTAACGATTCGACCAACTCTTGTGCTGCGTATGGTGGATAGAAAGGTTGTCCTTCTGAATCAAGACCCGGGCTCGCATGATCTCGACCGATGATCATGTGATTCGCGCCGTAGTTGCGACGAATCAACGCATGCCAAAGAGCTTCACGTGGTCCAGCCATTCGCATCGCGAGCGGTAACAGCGATAACAGAATCCGATCGGTTTCATAGTAGCGCTCGGCGAGTGCCTTATAAGTTCTTACGCGAGTGAAGTAGTCGACATCACCTGGCTGTGTAAGTCCAACCACCGGATGCAATAAGAGAGTCCCATCAGTATGCGCGATCGCACGCTTCGTGATCTCTTCGTGCGCGCGGTGCAGTGGATTGCGAGTTTGGAAGGCAACGACGTTGCCGTGACCAAGCTGTTCAAGTCGAAGGCGAGTTTGTGCTGGCGTCAATCGCAGTTCGCGGAAATCATACCGGCGAGGTAGCTGAATGACCTTGAGTTCGCCTGAGAGGTTGAGTCGTCCCCAACGATACATCTCTGCAACTAGAGGATGGCGAAGATCTTGAGTGCCAAGAACGTTCTGGGCCATGTCATCGCGATTCCACTCGTAGATATGCTCGACAGTCATCAAGGCAAGCACTTCACCGCGAGAATCTTGTAGTGCAATCTCCTGATCGAGACTTACTTTCGTATCGTCGGGAATGGGCAGCGAAATTGGTATGGGCCAAAGTTGACCGTTACTCAACCTCATCTCAATAACTACTTTCTCAAAATCGCTCTGGCGCAGGAAACGATCGAGTGGAGAGAAGGCGCCGGTTGCGAGCAGCTCCAGGTCGCAGACGGACCGATCCGATAATTGAACTGATTTCAGCTGTTGCGCTCTTTCGCGAAGCTCAGCCGCGTGTTCAGGGGTGACCGTGAGATCGATCAGGGAACCGCCATACGGCGAAATCAGTGTGCTGCCGACTGTCTGTGGATCGGTCAAAAGATGTCCTCTGGCAGGGGTGGTTGATTATGAGCAGGAAGTATCACTGACAGGTTCGTGATTTGTCGACTGGTGCTCGCCCGCAGAGTTCAGCTTGTGCATGCCTGCGCGGCTTCGTCAGCGCGGCTTGGCCGCATCCCTTGCGGTAAGCCTCTGCTTACCGTCAGCGGGGAGATTTTGCAGGCTGCGCCTGATCCTTCATGCAGCGAGGCGCAGCCGATTTACTGTTGTCCTTTTCGGTAAGCCAGAGGGCTTACCGCAAGGGATGCGGCCTTGCCGCGCTGAGGACGCCGAGCAGGCAGGCACAAGCTGCCCGATTGAGCCGACTCTAAACAGTAACTTCCTGCCACCCTGACCACTTGCTTTGTAATCCTTCATCGAATAGGGTCTGAAGCATCGTGTGTGGAATCGTTGGCATAGTTAATAACGGCACCAAACCCGTAGACGAAGTGCTGTTGGGGCGGATGTGTGCCGCCATCATTCATCGTGGACCGGACGAAGACGGCTTCTACGTTAATGGTCCGGTGGGTCTGGGAATGCGCCGCCTTTCAATCATCGACCTGAAGAGTGGACAACAGCCGATCCACAACCGCGATCGCACCGCCTGGATCGTCTTCAACGGCGAAATCTACAACTATCTTGAACTTCGAACCGAACTCGAGAAGCTTGGCCACTGCTTTTACACCAACAGTGATACCGAAGCGATTGTTCACGCCTACGATCAATACGGTGACGAGTGCCCCAAACATTTGCGAGGCATGTTTGCTTTCGCAATTTGGGATGAAAGAACACAGGAACTGTTCCTCGCCCGCGATCGCGTTGGAAAGAAGCCTCTCCTTTACGCACAAGTCGATGGCGAGTTTGTTTTCGGTTCAGAGTTCAGTGCCCTGCTCCTTCATCCGAAGATCGGTCGCGACATTGATGTGAACGCGATCGATCAGTACCTCTCGTTCATGTGTGTGCCGGCGCCGCTCACTGCTTACAAACAGATTCGAAAACTGGAGCCCGGTCACAGCCTTCGTTGGAGCAAGAACGACTTAAAGATTCAACGCTATTGGCAACCCGACTTTTCAAACAAGATCGATATCAGTGAAGAGGAAGCTGGTGAGCGTGCTGTCGAAGTCTTGCGTGATGCTGTGCGTGTTCGTTTGATGTCGGAAGTACCGTTGGGCGCGTTTCTTTCGGGAGGAATTGATTCGAGTGCGGTTGTGGCATTGATGAGTGAGTTGACCAGCGAACCGGTCAAGACGTTCTCGATAGGTTTTGAGGAACAGGACTTCAGCGAACTGCACCACGCTCGCCGAGTCGCCGAACATGTAGGTGCTGAACATCATGAATTCATTGTTAAGCCCGACGCGCTCGAAGTTCTGCCGGTTCTTGTCGAACACTACGGCGAGCCCTACGCAGATTCGTCAGCTATCCCGACCTACTACGTCGCGCGCGAGACACGTAAGCATGTGACTGTTGCGCTCAATGGCGACGGCGGCGATGAATCCTTTGCGGGTTATGAACGATATGCAGCGATGCGCTTGGCAGAGAAGTACTACCACCTGCCAGAAGTGTTGCGCAGTTGGGTGATTCAAAAAGCTGTCGAGTCGCTTCCTTCCCAGGAGGCAAGGCGCAGTCGCATCAGAGATGCAAAGCGGTTCATAAGCGCAGCGTCATTGCCGCGAGTCGAGCGCTATCTTCGTTGGGTCAGTGCATTCGATCTGAACGTGAAGCGCGATCTCTACTCAGATAGTTTTCGACATGAAACCAGCGGGATGAGCGCGTTAGATACTTTGAATCCGTGGTTTGCTCATGCGAATGGTTCGGGAATCGTTGACGCTGCTCTGTTGACCGACATCATGACCTACTTGCCGAACGATCTATTGGTAAAGGTGGATATCGCAACGATGGCCGTCTCGCTTGAAGCACGTTCACCGTTTTTGGATCACAAGGTGATCGAGTTCGCTGCGTCGCTGCCTGAGCGATACAAACTACGTGGGCTGACGACAAAGTATCTGCTGAAGAAAGTGCTGCGAAAACTTCTGCCCGCAGAGAATCTGAATCGACGCAAAATGGGATTTGGTGTTCCCATCGGACATTGGTTCCGTGGTCGGTTGCAGCCCTTCCTGCGCGAAACTCTCCTCTCGGAAAAATCGCTTAACCGTGGTCTCTTCAACAAGACAACTGTGAATCAGTTTGTCGAACTCCACACCCGCGGCGAACAAGATTATTCCCATCAACTTTGGACGCTCCTCATGCTGGAGCTTTGGTTTCAAAGATACATTGACGGCGGCAAGTAAACAGACCCTCCAAGCATACGACTACCGTTGGGTGACAATGGAGTGCCCGGTTTGCCAAGTTCCGCCTGCAAAACTGTTAGGACGCCGCGGGGGAACTGCCCATCGCGAGAACCTGGGTGTGGAATGCGAGATCTGGCGATGCCGGAAATGTGGGCTGGTATTTCCTAATCCAATGCCTGTCCCCCGAGGTGGATTGGACCAGCACTACGCGATGGATCCAGAGGTTTACTTTGTCCATCATGACACTGCGGCAAAAGGTGAAAACTCGAGCGGGCTCTTGCGTATTGCAGAAGAGTTAACGGGTGGTAAGGGTGCGGTCCTTGATATCGGCTGCGGCCGCGGCGAGCTTTTGACGGCGGCGAAGAAAGAAGGTTGGAAGCCGACCGGCATCGAACCATCGGCGACCTTTGCCAGTTACGCGAAAGAGCATTCGGGAGCTGAAATACGCTGCGAAGCGGTTGAAGTATGTGGGTTCCCTCAGGCTTCATTCGATGTGGTTTTACTCAGCGCCGTACTCGAGCATCTGTATAATCCAGACCAGACGATCCAGGAGATCTCTCGCATTCTTCGACCCGGTGGTGCACTGTTTGTTGATGTCCCCAACGAGTCGGGACTCTACTTTCGAGTCGGAAACATCTATCAGAAACTTCGCGGTCGCGATTGGGTCGTTAACCTTGCGCCGACTTTTCCGCCTTTTCATGTTTTTGGTTTCAGTTCTCGATCGCTTAAGGCGCTGCTTGCGAAACATGGTTTCGAACCACGTCACTGGCGGGTTTATGGTGGCGAAGCAATGGTTCCTTCGCACGGAGGAGTAATGGGGTTTTTGGAGCAAAAGGCGGCTAACGCAATTACGGCTTTGAGTAATCTGGGTAGTCTTGGCACTTACATCGAGACGTGGGCCATCAAGAAATAATCATTCTAAAGAGAGGGAAGTAGGACCACGCTTGTCCTGCTTCATCTGGAACATCTTATGAAAGGTGTTGTCTTGGCAGGTGGGTTGGGTACGCGCTTGCGTCCGTTGACGTCGGTGACAAATAAACACCTGCTTCCGGTTTACGATCAACCGATGATCTATTACCCAATTCAGACGCTGGTGAATGCTGGTATTACCGACATCATGATTGTCACCGGCGGAAACTCAGCGGGAGATTTTTTGAAACTCCTGGGCAATGGCAAAGCATTTGGGTTGAAACATTTGAATTACACCTATCAAGAAGGCGAAGGCGGTATCGCCGAGGCATTATCGCTGGTCGAACACTTTTCCGGTGGCGATCCAGTCTGCGTGGTCCTTGGCGACAACATCATTGAGGGAAATATTCGTGCGGCTGTCCGTTCATATCGACATCAGGGTGGAGGGGCAAAGATCATTCTCAAACGTGTACCTGATCCGCAACGTTTTGGTGTGCCTGAACTCGACGGCTCGTCCGTGTTGCGCATTGAGGAGAAGCCCAGCAATCCTAAGTCGGAGTATGCGGTGATTGGGATCTACATGTACGACGGAGAGGTTTACGACATCATTCGTACTTTGAAGCCGTCAGGTCGTGGCGAGTTGGAGATCACTGACGTGAACAACGCGTACATCGAGCGTGGGGAGATGACCTGGGAGGAGCTCGTTGGATGGTGGACGGATGCCGGAACGTTTGAGAGTTTGTTGAGGGCCTCGAATTTAGTTGCGGAGACTGGCGCGAACAAGTTGGAACTTAAGGTTGGAGGGTGAAGGGGTTGAGGAATGCGGAATTTCGGATTGCGGATTTTAAAGCCACTCGAGAATGAAGGGTCGTAAAATCCGCACTCCGCAATCCGACATGCCCAATCCGCAATCCGCAATCCGAAATCCGAAATTCGAAATTCCAAATCCGCAATCCGAAATTCTTCATGAAGATCGTCCGCATCATCGCTCGTCTCAATGTCGGAGGCCCGGCACGCCATGTCGTCTGGCTAACTGCCGGTCTTGGACCTCCCGAGTTCGAGTCGGTGCTCGTCGCCGGCAGTGTACCTCCCGGTGAAGAGGACATGCGCTACTTCGCGACGGACCACGGTGTCACTCCTTTCTTCATTCCTCAGATGAGCCGCGAGATCTCACTCAAAGACGGATTGACCGTCTGGAAACTCTACCGTCTCTTGCGCAACGAGAAACCAGACATCGTTCATACGCACACTGCCAAGGCCGGGACCGTCGGGCGCATCGCCGGTTTTCTCTATCGTTGGTTGACACCGAACGCGTTGACTGGAAGACCACGACAGTGTCGCTTTATTCATACCTATCACGGTCACATCTTTCATGGTTATTACGGCAGCTTCAAAACTCGACTCTTTCTTTCGATTGAACGTATGCTCGCCTGGCTGGTTACCGACCGGATCGTTGTTGTCAGCGAGCAACAGCGTCGCGAGATTCACGAACGGTTTGGCGTAGGCCGACATGATCAGTTCACAGTGATTCCTCTTGGTTTGGACCAAACGCTCTACGCTGGCTGGCAAGCCCGCGGTAGTTCATTTCGTGAAGAGATTGGTGTGGGATCAGAAGAACTTCTGATCGGCATCGTTGGGCGGCTGACTGAGATCAAGAACCATGATTTATTTCTCAGGGCAGTCGCCCTCTTTAAGAAGAGTCCCGCGGCGCAGAAACGCCGTGTGCGTTTTCTCGTCGTCGGCGATGGCGCGTTGCGATCCCGGCTCGAACAGCAATCGCAGGCAGAAGGGTTGACGGCTGACGTTGTTTTTGCGGGTAATCGAACGGATCCTGAGAACGTCTACCCTGCACTTGATGCGGTGGCATTGACATCACGTAACGAAGGCACGCCCCTCACCTTGATCGAGGCGATGGCAAATGCGCGGCCGGTGATTGCGACAGCGGTTGGCGGTGTGGTTGATCTCCTCGGCGATGCGATGTCACACGATCCCCGTTTGCCGTACGTCGTTTGTACTCGTGGCATCAGCGTGCCACCCGACAATGCTGCAGCCTTTGCCGCGGGCCTGGCTCGGATTGTTGAAGACATTAAGCTGCGTAAGGAAATCGGAGCCAGTGGCTTACAATACGTCACTCAAAAGCATTCGAGAGAACGACTATTGAGCGACATTCGCGCACTGTACAACGAGCTAATGGACCACTCGGTCGATAAACTTCAATTTATGAATGGTGGACCTCAACTCGATCGTAAAGAGATGATGAACTAATAAAGGAAACAAAGGAGCACGAACAGCTTGCGAATATTGATAACGGGTGGTGCGGGATTCATCGGTTCACATCTTGCCGATTGCTACATCCATCGTGGTGACGAGGTCTTTGTGATCGACGACCTCTCCACGGGAACGATCGAAAACATTCAACATCTGAAAGAGAACAAACGCTTTCATTACACGATTGAAAGTGTTCATAACCAGCCAGTGACTGCAGAACTTGTCGATCAGTGTGACATCGTTTTCCACCTGGCGGCGGCGGTCGGCGTAAAACTGATTGTCGAAAGTCCCGTTCGAACAATCGAAACGAACGTGCGGGGCACTGAAGTAGTGTTGGAACTGGCAAATAAGAAGAAGAAGCGGGTATTGGTTGCCTCAACTTCGGAAGTTTATGGACTCAGCACCGACGTGCCTTTTCGTGAAGACGGAAATCTTGTGATGGGTGCAACGACGAAGGGGCGTTGGAGTTACGCCTGCTCAAAGGCGATCGATGAGTTCCTCGCACTCGCCTATTGGCGCGAAAAGAAATTACCAACCACGATCGTGCGACTTTTCAATACGGTTGGACCACGACAGACCGGACGCTACGGCATGGTGATCCCGACGTTCGTGAAGCAGGCGCTGTCCGGTCGGCCGATTACTGTTTATGGCGATGGCAACCAGACACGATGCTTTGGCTACGTCGGCGACGTGGTTGAGGCGTTGGTGAAACTGATGGACCATGAAGACACGGTGGGCCAGGTTTTCAATCTCGGGTCTGATGAAGAGATCTCGATTCTGGATCTGGGAAAGAAGATCAAGCAACTCACCGATTCAGAATCCGAGATAGTGTTCTTGCCGTATGACGAAGCTTATGAAGAAGGATTTGAAGACATGCCCAGGCGCGTGCCGGATACTTCGAAGGCCAGAGCATTAATTGATTTCAGACCAAAGATGAATCTTGATGGGATCCTGCGTACAGTCATCGATTATCAGCGCGGGCATGCCTCGTGAAGTCATTTGCAAAAAAGGGGCGGCAATCCGTGGCCGCCCGCGTTCCGGAATTCGTTCCACAATTTTGAGCGAGTTCCGACGGACATACTTGATTTAGTTAAGACTTGTCTTGATAAGCCTCGGGCGGGCCACGGAGTGCCGCCCCTGCCAAATAATCCCAGGTTTATGTCATTTCGTTCATCAGCTCTACTTGCTGCGTTGGCGCCCATCGTCTTCGCGCTGGTACTGACTCCGCTGGTGCGTTTATTCGCGCGACGTGCGGGGATGGTTGCCAAGCCGAAGAGCGACCGATGGCATAAGAAACCAACGGCGATGCTCGGCGGCGTGGCAATCTGGCTTTCGTTTTCGATTACCTATCTCCTCTTTTTGCCGCGCACTCCTTACAACTGGCGCATCCTGGTCGCCAGCACTTTTCTATTCATCGTCGGCCTTATCGACGACCTGATTCACATCAAGCCGTATCAGAAGTTGGTGGGCCAGATCATGGGCGCGGCGTACATCATCTACTACGGTTTGAGTTTACCGTGGACCAGCTCTTCCTCTGTGAATATAGCGTTAACGATCTTCTGGTTGATCGGAATCACGAACGCTGTGAACCTCCTCGACAACATGGATGGACTAGCATCCGGGATCGCCGTGATCGCTTCGGCGTTTCTGGCGCTCAGCTTTCTCAGTACCGGTCAGTTGACCGAAGCGCTTTTGATGCTTGCCTTCGCTGGGGCGCTGTTGGGATTTCTGATCTATAACTCAAATCCCGCATCAATCTTCATGGGCGATTGCGGGTCGATGTTCATCGGGTTTTTTTTGGCCAGCGCGGCACTGGTCAACGTTTCCGGCGGCCGTTCGAGAAGTTTCCTTCCGGTCCTGGCTGTTCCGATTCTCGTTCTCTTTATTCCGATCTTCGATACGACGTTTGTGACTATCTTGCGCAAGCTTTCGGGTCGTGCGGCATCCCAAGGTGGTCGCGATCACACTTCGCATCGTCTTGTCGCGCTGGGTCTGTCGGAACGTAACGCCGTATGGATGCTTTATGGTTTGGCCGCATTGTCAGGCGTATTGGCGCTGGCTGTGCAACAGGTAAAACTTGACGTCAGCCTGGCCGCGATTGCCGGGTTTACCATAGTTCTGACGCTCCTCGGTGTTTATCTTGCCGGAGTCAAAGTCTACGACGAAACCGAAGAAGCGCTTGCCGTACGTGACAAGTCGCTCTCTGCATTTCTGATCGATGTCTCTTATAAGCGGCGGATCTTTGAGGTGTTGCTGGATGTTGTTCTGATCATGCTGGTGTACTGGAGCGCCTACGCAATCAAGTTTGGAGCGTTCTCAGAAAGCGCTGCCTGGACCTTGTTTCTTCGCACTCTACCGGTGCTCATGTTCGTGAAGATGGCGACGTTTCTGGTGATGGGTGTCTATCGCGGCATCTGGCGTTACACCAGTCTGGACGACCTGATTGTTTTCGGAAAAGCTGTTGCCATCAGCTCGGTGTTGAGCGTCTTGGTATTACTCTTCGCTTTTCGCTTCCAGGGCTTTTCCCGTGCCGTCTTCGTTATCGATGGCATGCTGATGTTCATGTTTCTGGCGGGAAGCAGGATGGCGTTTCGACTCTTCCGGCAGTTGCTTCCGGCGCCAAAGACGGGTGAGGGAAGACGCGTATTGATCTACGGCGCTGGAGATGGCGGAGAGCTTGTGTTGCGAGAGTTGCTCAACAATCGTGAGTTGCAGTACGCGCCGATTGGTTTTCTGGATGATGACCCGGGAAAAACTGGCAAGGTGATTCACGGACTAAAGGTATTTGGTGGTAATGGCGACATGAGTGCCGTTTGCAAGCGTCACGAGGTTGATGAAGTTCTGATCTCGAGCCGCAAGATGTCGAAGGAGCGGTTGCAAGAAATTCTCGAGTATTGTCGTCAGAATGAGATAGTTGTGCGGCGCGCACGAATCAGCATCGAGGACCTTTAGGACATTGCC
>DATBMP010000172.1:0-5554 GCA_036554845.1 Pyrinomonadaceae bacterium | reverse complement strand
ATGTTGATGCCTAACGGCACAACATGAATTTTCTCCGCAGGGATTCCGAGGTAGTCAGGCATGAAGTCCGCATAGTATTGACTGACGGCGATAAACGCATCGACATGTTTGACGTTTGCGCGGATTAGATCCAGCGATTCGCTCTTGTATGGCTCGTGCAAGCCTTCAAGAAAAAGATCCTCTCCCTGCAACGTGCAGCAAACTGGTCGTCCCAATAGTTCTTTGATAGGTTTCGACAAACCAATCAGCAGCGAGTACGGCAAACTAACAACGTCAGGCGGTGATTCCTGCCGCAACCACTCGATGAACTTAAATACCTCTTTGCGTTGAAAACCGTTCTCGCCCTTCAACATCGACACGGTCATCTCGCCCAGCATCTTTGGGCTCGTCGAGATGGACCGTCGCGATGCCATCCGTAACATTGCTTGCGAATCCCAAAGGCGATCAAGCCAACGCGGCAACATACGGAAGATCGGGACATACTGTTCCAGATAGACGCTGACGCCCCCGAAGAAAACTTTCTCGTTACTGACATTCGGTTCGTCGGTTCGGGTAGGCGTGTAAACCGGAAGCAGTGTGACGTCGTGACCGCGGTTAATCAGTTCTGCTGCAAGAGCATTGTCACGCAGACAACTGCCGCAATACATCTGACCGGCCCCGCCCGTTAAGTAGAGAATCTTCACGACAACTTCAGAAAGAGGCAGCTCGCTGGAAAGCGCGACGACTGTAAAGATGCTCAAACAGATTGCCTTCGTGCGGCTGGTCCCAACTTACCTGATTGGTCGGAACCGGGCCGACGTTTAGCCGGTCAACATTTGGTGAGGAGATAAGAGAGTTGATCAAATTCGGATCGCGCGTGATCGCCGTGACTACCAGGCTGGGCGATAGTTTCTCAATCAGTTCAGTTTGCGGAACCGAGATCACACTAGAGAAAGGGAACAGAAATTCCCGGTTAGCCAGTGGATGTTCTGGTCCATCACAATGAACAATCGTTGGCAGGAGATATGCGCAACCGCTCCACTCGACCAAACGTGGTCCACTGCGATGCGTAGCTGTTACATCTCGAGCGCCTGACGTTGAGAGTCCCTGATCGATCATCTGGGAGATCCTTGACGCGATATTCTTGTCAGCAAATGGAGCGAGTTGAGCGGCTTCATCCTCGGCTGCTTTTGGTGTGATCTGGGCGAGTCGTTCGGCTATTGCATCGCTGATCACTTCCGAGCGCTCCGGTACCCAAACTGCCGACGCATTCACGCACGAACGGCCACCGTTTTCGACGATCGAAGCGACAATGACATCGAGATATCGCTCCCATTCATCGATACAGTCTTCACCAATTATCACTTTGCTGTGCCCTGGGCCATGGAGCTCAACGCGGCCATCGCTCTTCCAGTTTCCGACAGCGGAAATGTCACCAAACATCATCCCCCGACCACACGAGCGAAGGATCTCGCTGGCGCCGGCGTGATCGGCTGGATAGAAACAGAAGGCATCCGCGGGCGCGCCCGCCTTAATCAACGACTGAACGATTCGATAGGGAGTCCATGGTTCGGCACTACCTGGTTTCAAAACCAGCGGAATTCTTAACGGAAACGCGGGAATCCAAAGTGAGTGCACTCCGGGAGAATTGTTTGGCAAGACGACTCCCAGCGAATCTGCGCAAGGAAAGAAACTGACGGCATGTCCTTCCACTTCACCGAAACCCTGGTCCAGGACCTTCCAATCAATGTTTCGGGTCAGGCCTTTCAGCACGTTCTCCATCTCAGCCAGCATGCTGCGTATCTTCGCCATGTTCCTTCGCACCATAACGTAGGGCAGGCCTGTGGTTGCTGACACGTGTTGGACATAGTCTTCAGGAGTTTGCTGATCCGCGCCAAGGGACAACGTATCGTTCATGAAGTAATCTGCGGCTCTTTGGCAGATGTCAATGCAATCAGAGGTGGAGTGTTGAGCAAGTTTTCTGCGTGTCTCGGCCTGATGGCCCAGATCGCGTCTTATCAAGCCAGGATTAGCTTGACTGACTGCGACGAAGTTTTCGCGTGTCCGATGATGAGGAACCTGGACCACATCAAGACTGGTGTATGGCTCGCCGTGACGAAGTATTGGAATGTTTAGCATAGAGAATTTGGAATTTCGGATTTCGGATTGCGGAGTTGAATTTCGGATTTCGGATTTCGGATTTCGGATTGCGGAGTTGAATTCCGGATTGCGGATTTCAACTTCGGATTGCGGATTGCGGGTTGCGGATTTGATCTGGACCTGCGCAACCCACTCTTGCCGTGTTCTTCTCGTGTTTGAAAAAGGCGCGCTTGATCAGACGAAATCCGAAATCCGAAATCCGCAATCCGA
This sequence comes from Pyrinomonadaceae bacterium, assembly GCA_036554845.1. Lineage (GTDB taxonomy): Bacteria > Acidobacteriota > Blastocatellia > Pyrinomonadales > Pyrinomonadaceae > PSRF01. The sequence continues at coordinate 3,205 of DATBMP010000172.1, read as the reverse complement.
AATTCAACTCCGCAATCCGCAATCCAACTCCACAATCGCAATTCAATCCCGCAATCAATAAACCCCTTCAACCACCGTTCCCTGCAACCCTGCAAACGGTCGAACGTTTCGCACTCCATCCCAAGGATACTCAGCGCACGGTGGTTCGCGTTCGGCCGCGTCGCGCTCGAGAAACCGCGGCATAAAAAACTCCTTCGTAAGCGTCGTCAAACGTACCCGACCCGTTTCACCATACTCAACGATTCGATCTGGTTCGTCCGGATCAACCACTTCGATCATCGCCCGCGGCAACGGTGGGTAGTAGATGATCGCAAAGTTGTCTTCCGGCACACGCGGTTTGTGAACGGCGAGCCCCATCAACGTGTTGCCGTAGGTAGCTGCGAAGTAAGCGCCCTCCAACAGTTCCTCAACCGCAAACCGGTGAAACTGCGGAGTCATTTCAGTACCACCACAAAAGACCCCGGTGATACCCAGTTTCTTTAGTGACACTCTTTCACAAAGCGCCTCTAACAACTTTGGCGTTGTGAACAAGCACTTGATGTTGTCGTGTGCGCGCAACAAAGTCAGCCCCTGATCAATCACGTGCTGTTTGTATTGCTCGGCCATCTTCGTCTCGCCCATCTTGATGAGCTTGATCACCCAACGCGGATCAAGATCAACCATGAAACAAATGCCACCCCGATATTGGGCCAGATGTTCGACGGCTAACCTCAGCCGACGTGGGCCAGTTGGTCCAAGAGAAAGCCAATCCGTTCCAGGTGGGAAAAACTCGTCCGGCAAGGTGCGGCTGAAGGCTTCGTAGTCCAATCGAAAATCCTCGATATTTATCCGAGATTTCGGAACACCCGTACTACCACCAGTCTCGAAGGTGTAGACCGGGCGTTCGGCGTAAGCTTTCGGTACCCATCTGCGAACAGGTCCACCACGAAGCCATTCGTCCTGAAAGAAACCAAAACGAGAAAGATCACTATAAGTTTGCACTTCTTGGCGCGGATCCCAGGAAAGGTTTCTGGCGTATTCGAGCCAGAAAGGGCAACCGGTCGCGGGATCAAAATGCCAGGCGATCACTTCGCGAACCCAGGCGTCCAAAGTCTCGCGTGACTTTTCTATGGCTTCGGGAGCAGTTTCTGCAGCCGACATCTATTCACTCAACAGTTTCTGAAGGGTTTTGATTACAGGAACTTCGCAAAGATAACAGACTAAGTTTTCAAAACGTAAGCGGGAAGCATGCCGATTGAGAGCAGGGTGAAAGGAATCGTCGTTTCCGGTGAGAGTTGGCGTTACAAGTTGGGCGACTCTTCAACTCCGGTATCAACAAACTTCGCCCGGTGTCGCGGCTCGGGCAACATGCAGGTTTCGTATTTGCCAAAGACGCGATAACGATTCCTGGCCACTAGCTTGTACATCGAGTCTCGCAAGGATCGAGGAATGATTTTTCCGAGACTCGCCAATGTCCAGATTCCTCCCAGCTCCTCTAGCAGGTAGATGATTGCGTCAGACCGGGCGAGGACCTTCTCATCGGCTTGTCCCGCATTCACGATCACCTGAACCGTGTCCAGATCGCTGGCTTCGAGTCCGTGTCGCTGCAGGGCATCCTTTGCGAATTCACTCTGGAGCGACGCAAACCTGAGCCGATCCTTTCGATCTCGTTTCAGTAGAAACTGGATCAGGCGATTGCAAAGCCCACAGACCCCGTCGTAAAGCACTATTGGATGGGATTCCATTATGTGTCGTATAAGCCGGACGAGAAGATTATAGCCACTTCCGCCCTGATACCTTGCTGTTTCGCCGGTATTCATGCATAGTGATTCACGTTAATCCTTCTCTCGCGCATCAACGGTGATGCGCCCCGCGCAGAAAACAAGTAGCGCCGGCGTTGTGGATAGTTCGAGAAAAGGCCGATTTCAATCACAGAAGCGCTCGTTTTGAGCAACTCGAAAGCCGGTTCTTCGCTGCTACCGTTACTCCGAAGCCATCCGATTCCGAAGCTTCTCTTTGGTGCCCTCAGGGCAAGGTATATCTAGATGACAATGAAACTTTACGTAGGAAATCTCTCTTTCTCGACATCCAGTCAGGAATTACAGGAACTTTTCGCACAAGCCGGAACCGTTGAATCAGCCAGCGTTGTGGAAGACCGCGACACTGGCCGTTCACGTGGCTTCGGTTTTGTCGAAATGTCCAGCAAAGAAGAAGGAACTGCCGCTATCGAGCAGTTCAATGGCAAGGAGATCAATGGCCGTAGCTTAACGGTCAACGAAGCAAGACCACGCGAGAATCGCGGTGGTGGCGGCGGCGGACGAGGGTTCGGCGGCGGTGGTGGTCGTGGCGGCTACGGTGGTGGAAACCGTGGCGGCGGCGGTGGCTACGGCGGCGGCAATCGCGAACCACGCTGGTAAGCGCACTAACTTCACAGTGCATTTTCTGAGCTTCTAATCTCGTGACTCGTGGCGCGCCCATAAGCCGCCACGAGTCGTTGAGAACCTGCACATTAATCAAGCAAACAATTCAGTATCTTGGGGAAAACGAGATTCCCGCGATCGTTACGAAATGAGTGTGTCTTGCCGAACATGTCGGCAACGCTCAGAAGGATCTTAATGAGTTTTTCAAAATTAGGGCTTGCACCTGCACAACTGCGGAGTTGCGAGTCTCTTGGGTATTCCCAACCAACCCCGATTCAGCAACAGGGAATTCCTGTAGTTCTGAGTGGCAGCGATCTGATCGGGTGCGCCGAGACCGGCACAGGTAAGACTGCCGCATTTTTGTTGCCGATAATTCAAAACTTGTCGGCGAAGAGAGCCGAGGAAGGGACGCGGACAAAATCTAAAGTGCGCGTGCTGATTCTTGCGCCCACACGAGAGCTTGCGACGCAGATCGAAAAGAACTACCGCGAACTGAATCCAAACAAGTTAACGCGCAGTGCGACAGTAATCGGCGGTACCAGCATGAATCGACAGATCGATTCGCTGCGCCGCGGTGCAACTGTTGTCATAGCCACACCGGGTCGATTGTTAGACCTGGTCGAAAGGCGTGCGGTAGATCTCTCGAGCATTGAAGTATTGGTGCTGGACGAAGCCGATCGCATGCTCGATATGGGCTTTCTGCCGTCAATCCGTCGTGTTCTCTCAATGGTCCCGGCGAACCGTCAAACACTTCTGTTTTCAGCAACGATGTCGGCAGAGATTGAGAAGCTGGCCCGCTCAACTAT
>DATBMP010000162.1:0-5497 GCA_036554845.1 Pyrinomonadaceae bacterium | reverse complement strand
GTGTTGATGTAGATGTCGGCTGCATTGCCTTCAAGGGCCTTTGTTGGTCCATCGAGAAATCCTGCAAAGCGCACCGAACCATTGAGTCCGAGACCATCCGCAAGCTGACGTGCGCTTTGTTCTAAACCGCGGTCCGGTCCTGCCATAACCAAACACGCATCGGGTTCGATAGAGCGCAGGCGTGCGAGAACACGAACCGCCATCAAAGGATTCCAAACTTCATGGAATGAACGCATCCAAAATAATCGCGGCTTGATACTGGTGCGATGACGATAGGGGTACTCTGCAAGATTGATCGTGTTGGGAATTATGTGAGACTGAAAACCGTAAGGAACAACTGACCGCGCCAGATAATCAGTCGGTGAGATTATTGCGTCCGCTCTTCGCAACACTCGCCTGGTCCAATTCGGGAACCGGGCCATGAATTCTGGCAAGGCACCACCGTGAAGCCACAACACGAGTGGTTTCTTGAACTGCTTGGCCAGCCTGCTGGCGATGTCTTCGACGACAAAGCTTGGTCCACCATAAACCTCGAGGATGACTACATCGATCCGAGAACGCTCAGTTATCAAGTTGCGAACAATGTCCGCGAGTCGCAGATAGCGATTGAGTACCGAGGACGTGGTCAATACTTCGTAACCAGCTTCGGCGAAGAAGTTAGACAAGATCTGACCTTGAGATTTGACCGTTCCGGGATGCAGCCCAATCATTGGGCCGACGAAGCACAGACGAGGGCGCAAACTCTGATGCTTTGAGTTCATCGTAAAAGACGTAGTAACTGGATCGGCTATTGGTTTTGGGCTTCGAGACTCTCTTGCTTTGGTTGGACCACGGCATACAAGTATCGTGGCTGCTCATCTTCTTCAGAGGTGAGAGTGGCAAAAGATAGGCCGCACATAAACGACGGCGCCGCTAGACGCATGGCTTTGTCAGCCATGAACAACATGCTCCAGCCAAGCATGCCGGCGATCATCGCTTTGTCTTCTGTCCTTGGCGTTGTCTTAAGTCTTCTCCAACCAGCAAACAGCAGGAACAGCAACGCAAAGAGTCCTAACACTCCGTGTTCGGCCACCAGCCGGGTAAATTCTGTATGGGCCGCTTTCCAACCAGTCTCTCGGAACATCGACATACCGATACCAACTCCCAGGAAAGGATTTCGTTCCCACATTCTTAGATCGGACTCTGCTATTTCTGTTCGACCGGTTGTCTCGATAGTTTCGAAGCGGGCCGAAAGTTTGCCGCTCGTGAAGTTGTCCAGGAAGGGCAGAACTAGAATAGTTGTAAGCACAATGATGATTGCGATAGGGACCAGTCTTCCTCGTGTCTTACGGTCACGAATCAGGTAGAACGAGGCAATCATCGCGGCACCCAACGCTCCAAACAATCCTCCTCGGGAAAATGTCAAAGCACTTTGGATGGACAAAAAAGCCATGGTCGCGAAGATAAAACCTTTGAACCAGAGCGGCCTTGAACTTCGCAGCAACAACATCAGAGCCATCAGTACTCCCAGACCCAAAGCGCCAGATACCTGATTTGGTCCGAAGCCACCACTCGTCACAAAATTGGACTGTGTTCCCCATCTGAGATGTTCAGCTGTGACGGTGGAAAAAAGCGCAATCACTGCGATACCAACTGTTGGTCCAATGATGGCAAGGAACATGGCCTCAAGTTGTCGTCCGTTAAGTTTGACGTAAGAGAAGAACCAGGCGCAGGCCACCAACGCAAATGGTCCAGAAAGATTGGCACTAACCATCTGTCTTACATCATCGAAAGTCAAAAAATACTCCATTACTGTCGGCACAATCGCTGGAAGCAATAGAACGAAGTAGAGGGTTGGCAGTAGAGGCATGCGCAGGTGACCTCTGCGCATAAGGGCAAGGATGACGATCAACCCGATTGCATACTTGCCGTATTCCCACGGCACACTTGCTCCAGTCATTCGCCAGAGAACTTCCGATCCGGTCAGATAGGCTGCTGCATACGTGACCTCGAGCAGTCCCTTGCCGCCCAGTGCATATCTCAAGCCGATGATCAAAATAATTACCGCGTGCAGAGTCGAGATTACTGGATACTGCTTCATGGCAAGCGCCACCGGGACGTGGGCCGCGACGAATATCATACTGAGCAAAGCGGTGTTACGTGAGCCTGCGAAAGAAGGAGCGTACGCAATCGAACCGTCAGCTTGCTGATAATAGAGAGGCATACTCATCAGGCAAGTACCTCGCGATAGATTCCGAGTAGTCGATCAGGCAGCGTTTGAAATGAATGGAAGCGAGAAACATAATCATGGCCACTGCGACCCAACACCCGGCGCAAGGCTGGATCACATGCCAGGCGCAATGCTCCCTGGGCCAATCCGTCTTCATCGGCCGGTTCCACTAACAGACCACGGTCTGGTCCAACGATCTCGGGAATGCCGCCCACTCTGGTAGCCAGGACCGGAATGCCATGGGCCATCGCTTCCAGAAGCACGTTTGGCGTGCCTTCCATATCTGAGGTGAGAATCAGGAAATCAGCCTGTTGATAAATTGATCGCATGTCTTCTCGTTCGCCCAGCATCTGGAGCTTGTCGTTATTTAGGCCCAGCGTTTGGGCCAAGGTTGCAAGGCGGGGTCGTAATGGACCATCTCCCGCGATGGTAGCCTTCACTTTGAGTTGCGGCGCTTCATTGACGACCTTTGAGACAACACGCAGGAAACGGTCGGCACGCTTCTCTTCGGTCAGTCGTCCCACAAAGAGAATGCGTACCGCACCGTTAGAGTTTCCATTTCGCGTCTCGCTATCCACTGACACAACATTCGGAACCAGGTGAATTCGCTCTGGTGGGATGCCATTGGCGATTGCAAGTTTTTGAGAAGGTTCTGAATTCGTCACCAGATGGCGTGGTGTATTGAGTTGAAGGCGACCCCATCGGCCACTCGATTGCAGATCGAAACTGAGATTGCTGCGTATCGCGCCGATGTCTTTGCTTCGCGTTAAGCGGGCCGCCGCCGCGGCATACAGGTTGGTGTAAAAGTGGACGCCCTGAACAATGTCGACCGGAGATCTGCGCAGGCTTTGCACGATTCGGAAAAGCTTGCGGCCTCGTGAATCGTGCTTTTCACAAACATGCTGAACATCGATGTCGAGAGAGAGAATCTCCTCCTCGAGGGCTTCTCCTTTGGTTAGACTCATGACTCGCGTTGAGACGCCAACACTCTTCAATGCACGAAGCATGTAGATGAGTTGTCGTTCTGCGCCACCACGTCCCAGCGTGCCAGCCAGAAAGCAAACCTTAAGTTTCTCGGGCTCAAACATCAGATCGAAGTTGACGACCCCAGGCCAGTTGAAGCTGGTCGCCAATCGAGTCGCGCCACCGTTCCAGTGAATACTGTCCGGCTGTGTGGACTGCTTGTGCAGACATCTGGTGATAACGCGGTCCATCAAGTGCAATATTGATGACCGCGCGAGCCAGTTGCTCAGGTTCTGCCTGAGAGATGAGCGTTCCACATCCCGTGCTAATCAGAATTGGCAAAACTGAGACGTTGGTCGTTACTACCGGTAATCCGTGAGCCAGGGCTTCCAGCACGACCTTGGGAAATCCTTCGGAAGAGGTGGTGGGATAACAAAACACATCGGCATTCTTGAGTAGTTTGCGGACGCCTTTGTGATCAACCTTTCCGTGGAACCTGATCTGATCCTGAAGGCCCAGAGATGCCGCCAGATGTTTGAAACGCGGCAAGGCACTGCCATCACCTACGACGTCGAGAGTCGCTTCCGGAAAAATCTCTTTGATTAGCGGCAGACTCTCAATGACGACGCCGGTTACTTTCTCCATCTCCTGTCGGCAGATGATGATTAAGCGCAAAGAGTTGTCGATCACCTTTACAGACGGAGCTGCGGTCTGTAGTTCACGTCGTGTTAACGATGTAGAAAAAATCCAACCTAGGTTTGGGTTGCGTCTTGAAGGAGATTCTGAAGCACCACCGGTAGCCAGCATCACATTTCTGCCGCCAGCGAACTTTTCCATAAACCATTTCCAGAAGTGTTCAGCAGCCGTTGTTTGCACGAACCAGTTTCCGCAGTACCTTACGAAGAGTGGCTTTCTCATCACCCAGGCCAATACCATTCCTACTGTGCCAACGTCGCCTGGAATCGGAGCATGCACTGCATCCGCACGGCGCATCTCTTTCAGAAGTGCCCATGCGCTTTGGGCCAGCCAAAGGACAAACCCCAGCTTTCTCCAGATTCCACTTCCGACCGGCGTGCTCAACGCAACTACTTTCAGCTGGTGACCTGCGAGCGGGATCTCTCCGTCGGCCTTTCGCAATGGGCTGCACGGCAAACAAAGTGTCGTTTCATTGAAAAGCTCAGATAGAGCGCTCATCTGGAAGGGGAATCCTCCGTCAGATGCATAACCCGAAGGCGAGTTATTACTCAACCAACACGGTTTGTGAGATACCACCAGCAATCGCATTCGCTTACCAGGTTGAATTCGTACAGTAAGCAGGTTTGCTCGATCACTTTGCAGCGATCTGGTTCTGAATAAACCTGTGGCCGGCAGGGAAATCTGTCCGAACTATTTTGGTTCTTTCAACCGGATCGGAAAAAACGACTTGTTGACTCGAACCGTATAAGAAACCCAGGTCGGTATTCTCATTGACAACCCAGAACACACGAACGGGTCGGCTGGTATACGCCTTGGCCCAGTACTCCGGGAGAGAAAAAAGGCGCAGAGTCTCTCCTGGTACTGGACCACCTTCACAGAAGCCGTCATAGACAAAATATGCATACTCTTCGACGAAGAAGAGCGCATTGGGATCGGCTTCAGCAAGCTGCCGCAGCTTCTGTTTACCGCTCTCTTTGTTGGAATAAAGGATGAAGTCAGGATAGGTGATGTTGTAGGAAGTTCCGTTGTATCTAACATCGTTCGCCGGAACAAATCCAAGCACTGTTTTAACCAGACGCCCGCTTCGGTCCGGCATGAAAGCCAAACCCGGCAAGAAAACGCAAACATAAATGAGGAAGCTCAGAATAACGGTGCGCGAGGCGTAAACAAGTGCTCGGCGCGTTGCCCGCACAGTAGCCAGTTGGTAAAAGATCAATAGACCGCAGATCGCCAGCGGCTCGTAGTATCTCCGCACTCCTACAAGACCAAGACGCACCGCGAAATTGATCGCTATCAAAGTTGCCAGCAGCGAAATTGGCAACAACCAAACACTCAGTGCCAGATCGTTTTGGAACCTTCTGCCGACCATTGTGTTAGTGCGGATCAGAACGAAAGGAACGCTCATTAAAATCGTCAGGCAAACAAGTCCAGAAACATAAAGCAATGCCGGTGAGTCGATCTGAAAGAGGACCTGGTCAGGTATCGGGCTACTAAAGATCATGCTTGCTGTCATAGGCAGCTTCTGGAAAATCCCATCGATCACTACTGAAAAACTCGAAGTGATTCGAGTAAACGTTGCTCGATCGGCGATCCCTGAATTTCCAGCGGCGTACAGCTTCGTATAGATGT
>DATBMP010000032.1:0-4958 GCA_036554845.1 Pyrinomonadaceae bacterium | reverse complement strand
CAGAAGAACGAGCAGAACAATGAGAATGTCCAAACGACTCCTTCTCTGTCTTTGTCTATTCGACGGTCACGTTTGGCAAGTTCTACCGTGGTTGGTGCCGAGTCGAAGGAAATGCTCTCATTCACACCGCGGCTTTGTGCTTAAGCCTCGGTGTGAATGAATCTGTCCATTACTCAAAACACCGCGCCAATTCGGCCCCCTACCGATTATAATCCCCAACATCAATCAAGCTTCAGAGACGCTCGCGGTAATTCCCCCGATAATCAAGTTAGATGATGCTCTAACCTGATATTGATGGATGTTGGATGCACGATGTGATCGAAAAGCCAGCTATGAACCTCTTCGAAACCATCTTCCGGGAATCGCATCTGCCGTCCACGGCGCTATTATTTGAAGAACGGACCATTTCATTCGCCGAGTTGCGCGAACAGACACTTCGAGTTGCCAGCGTCTTAAGCACTCTCAATCTTAAGCCAGGCGATCGGGTTGCACTCATGCTGCATGACTCTCCTGAGTTCGTTGCCTCGTTCATAGCCATTTGCTCCAACGGCGCAATCGCCGTTCCCATCAACATGGGATTAAGGCTCGATGAACAGCGCGCCATTCTGAAAGACTGCACTGCACGCTTTCTCATCCTGGAGGAAGAGTTGTGCAGCAAGCTGCTGACACTTGCTCCAGAAGCATTGCAGGATGATGTTTTCCTGATCGTAAATCGTGATGCTTACGATTGTTCGTTTGAAGGCAAGTATGGACCAACAGTACTCAACCTTCATACGCTGTTGGAAACGGTTAAGATTGATTTCAACTTTACGCCCACCGAATCAAAGAACCCGGCTTTCATTCTCTACACTTCAGGCAGCACCGGAGAGCCTAAAGGTGCGGTCCATAGTCAGTCCGACATCTTCTACACCAATCAGACCTACTGCCGGGAAGTACTTCGGTTAAAAGAAGGCGATCGACTGTTCTCGTCTTCGCGTCTTCCGTTCGCGTATGGTCTGGGAAACAGTTTTACATTTCCACTATTGAACGGCCGTACAAGTGTCCTTTGTCACGAGAAACCGACACCTGAGATCATCAGCCGCATCCTCACCGAGCACCGGCCAACGATCCTGTTCGGGGTCCCAGTCGTCTACAACCTGCTGTTAGAACATCATCGCAAAAACAATCCCCTCGACTGCTCGAGTCTACGACTCTGTATCTCGGCCGGCGAAGCTTTACCGGCGCAGCTTGGTGAAGACTGGGAGAAAACTTTCGGTGTCCCTGTCCTTGACGGAATCGGATCGACGGAGATGTTGCACATGTTCATTTCGAATCATGAAGGCGCGGTGCGTTATGGCAGCAGCGGTACTTTGTTGGAAGGCTATTCGGCGCGCTTGCTTGACGAGAATGGCAAGGAAGTAGCCGATGACGCAGAGGGAAATCTTTGGATCAAAGGCGACAGCGCGGCTCAGGAGTACTGGCAACGGCCGGAGGAAACCAAGCGAACGTTTGTCGATGGTTGGGCGCGAACGGGAGATCTCTACCGGCGCGACGGCGAGGGATACTGGTATCACATGGGGCGCAGTGACGATTGCTTCAAATCAAGTGGGCAGTGGGTCTCGCCTGTGGAAGTTGAAGGCGTGTTGCTGCGACACCCGAATGTGAGTCGCGCGGCCGTGGTCGAAGACTTTGATGAGGCGGGCTTGCCGTGTCCCTGCGCGTTCATTGTTTCTCGAGACCCGCAAAGGACTGATGAGGTTGAAAGCTCGTTGCGCGAACTCACAAAGCAGTCGTTGCCGCGCCACAGACGTCCACGCCGGTATGTTTTTGTAAACGACCTGCCTTACACTGCGACCGGAAAAATTCAACGTTACAAATTGCGTCTACAGTTGCGCACAGGTGCTAGAGCAACATCAACAACCAATGACTGACAAAGCCATCCAGGAAACTTACGCTCCCAACCTCGCTTGTTTTGGTTGTGGGCCAGCGAACCCAAAGGGCCTTCACGTCAGAAGCTTTCCTTCAGGGGAAGAAGTGGTCGCCGAGTGGCAAGCTTCCAAAGAATACGAAGCCTTTGAAGGCATGCTGAGTGGTGGAATCATCGGCACTTTGCTTGATTGCCACTGCAACTGGACCGCTGCCTACCACTTGATGAAACGCGCCGGAGTTGATCGACCTCCGTGCACTGTGACTGCTGAGTACACGATCAAACTGTTGCGTCCGACTCCAACAGATAAACCAATTAAATTAGAGGCAAGAGTTGTTGAATCAACCGATGATCGGGCAGTTGTTGAAGGTCAGTTGATCGCGAATGACAAGGTCACTGCGACTTGTCGCGGAACATTTGTCGCAGTGAAACCCGGACATCCCGCTTATCATCGCTGGTAAATCCATGATTAGCGACGGGACTTCCTAAATTCCGAATTCCGAAATCCGAAATCCGAAATCCGAAATCCGAATTACCATGTCTCCATTAACTCATCGGCCGCGACGTCTCCGACGAAGCGAAGCAATACGAGCGATGGTCCGGGAAACGCGGCTCGCTCCAGAGAACCTCGTGCTTCCTCTCTTCGCCTGTCCCGGCACGGGCGTTCGAAGAGAGATCCCTTCCATGCCGGGTGTACACAACCTTTCCATCGACGAGATCGCCCAGGAAGCCGCCCAGGCTTACGACACGGGTGTTCGGAGCGTGATTCTCTTTGGCTTGCCCGAAACGAAAGACGAGACCGCATCGGGAGCCTTTGCTGAAAACGGCATCGTGCAACAGGCGATTCGCGCAATTCGTCGCGCTGCGCCTCAACTCATGATCATGGCCGACACCTGTCTCTGCGAATACACCTCTCATGGTCACTGCGGCGTGGTTCGCAATGGTGAAGTACTGAACGATGAGTCACTCGAACTGCTGGGCCAGACTGCTGTAAGTCAGGCTGAGGCGGGCGCCGATCTGGTGGCGCCATCGGCCATGATGGACGGTCAGGTGGGTGCCATTCGCGATGCACTTGATAGTTCCGGTTTTGATCAGGTCGCGATCATGTCCTACGCCGTCAAGTATGCGTCCGCATTCTATGGTCCATTTCGCGAAGCGGCCGACAGCGCGCCCTCGTTTGGCGATCGTCGCGCGTATCAGATGGATGCCGCCAACGCGCGCGAGGCGATGCGGGAGGCTGAACTTGACTACTCGGAAGGCGCAGACATTCTGATGGTCAAACCCGCCACGGTCTATCTCGACATTCTGAAGATGGTCCGCGATCGATTCGATCTTCCTCTTGCCGCTTATCACGTTTCAGGCGAATACGCGATGATCAAAGCGGCAGCACAGAACGGTTGGATCGACGAACAACGTGTGATGATGGAAACATTGACCAGCATCAAACGCGCCGGTGCTGACATCATTCTGACTTACTATGCGCGCGACGCTGTGAAAGCCCTCCGCCAATCTTCCTAAACCTTCGCAACCGCTAACAACACAAAATGGAATACATCACACAACTAGAGATCATTGGCGAAGTAGCGCTGGCAATGTTTCTCGGCAGCTTGATCGGGGTCGAACGCGAGTTCGCAGACAAGCCTGCTGGATTCCGAACACAGATGCTGGTAGCCGGTGCGTCTGCCTTGCTTGTTGGACTTGGTGACGCGCTGATGGGCCGCTATCTGTCACCGGACAATCCGCAAATCACCGCTGATCCGATTCGTATTGTTGAAGCTATTGTCACCGGGATCAGTTTTCTCGGCGCCGGCACGATCTTTCGCAGCAAGGAAGGCCAACATGTGGAAGGCCTGACAACCGCAGCATCGATTCTGTTGTGCGCGGCAATTGGCATCAGTGTGGCAGTGCGGCAGTTCGTTATTGCAGTGGGTGTGACAATCCTTGCTCTCATTGTGTTGCGTTTGATGGCGATTATTGAGAAACGAATCGCCGCCGCCCGAGAAAATGCGGAAAGCAAATCGGACTAAAACGACGCGCAACTAAATCCGGATTCGTAGCTTCTAAGCCACATCTCAGCCTTAAGAAACGAGGCCGACGAGTTCGATGCGTAAGGCTACAAAAGACCGAGCGCTCAGACTAGGCGGGTGGTTCGCCGCCCTGGTCCTGCCGATCCTCATTTCATCGCACGTTTCTGCACAATCCGGCCGTCGCGCTCCACGAACCCTGCCAACCGCACACCCCAACAAGGACGTGCCCGATGAGAAATCCGGGAAGGCCGTTTGGTTGGGAGAACTCAAGACAGCCACGATTGTTCTGGTTGCCAGGCAGCCCACGTCGAAACGATTGCCCACCGAAGATTTGATCTATGCCAGCTTCGTCAAGCGCCTCAATCAATATGCGGGACTAACCGCAAGCGCGATCGGCGATTTGAAGAAAGAGTTGGTGGTGAAACGTGCGCAAGGTGAAGCGAAAGCGATGGTGGTCCAATTGCGTTTCGATATTGATAGCTACCAGGAAGGGACGATCTTGATCAACTCGCAAGACCTCATTGTCGAGTATTCGGTGTTCGCACCACGTACGGGCAAACAGAAGTCAAAGGGCAAGGTCTACTACCAGGGAATTGGTGGTGGAAGATTACGAAAGAGCGAATGGCCCAACGGAACGCCGATTAGAATTACCCCCGAAGCGGCGGGAATCGAGGCTGCGGAACAACTGTATTCATGGATCGCGGTTGTTGTGGGGATCAAGCCGCGGTGAGTTGTCAGCAGTCGGGTGGTCGGAGGTCAGGGGTCAACAGTCGGTCTTGGGTCTTGCCTTTGATCGGGTATTTCTGCAAAAAGTCCTTTTTGGAGTTTTCGGCTCTGCCGCACCCTTGCGGTAAGCCTGCGGCTTACCGACCCATATATTTTTGATCGAGGCTATGCCTCAAAGATGGAAAAGTTTAGGCATAGCCTGATATTTAGTTTGGAATAACGGTAAGCCGCAGGCTTACCGCAAGGGTGCGGCAGAGCCGAAATTTCAGGACTTTTTGCAGAAATTCCCGATCAAAGGC
>DATBMP010000016.1:0-5955 GCA_036554845.1 Pyrinomonadaceae bacterium | reverse complement strand
GTGGGCAGTCTGCCGTTGTCCATGGGAATCCAGAGGATCTTGCCGAAACCATAACTCGAGTAGTCGATGTCGTTGGACGCTCTGAAGTTGACGATGCTGTTCGTACCCTGCTCGCGCAGCCACTTCCATGCTTCAGCATCCTTTGGCTTACCGGAACGTGTCAGCTTTCCTTCCCAGACAATTCCAAATCTCGGAACCAGTCCTTTTGGTTCAGGTCCGCGAGGCTGCGGAGTTTCAGATCGCTTTTCGCCACCACCAGTCTGCTCTGGTGTCGATGTAGAGTTGGTCTGCGCCATGACGACCAGGCCGAACAGAGCTAAAGCAACATTGATCGCGACAACGTTTATCAGCCGTTTACCGAAGTTCATTGTTCTTCTCCGAGAAATCTAAATCACGAAACACCGACACCCTGGGTACCATTCAACGGACTCGAATGATCATCAAGCTGCAACGAATAGAGTTTGCGATACACGCCGTTGGTCGACATCAAATCCTGATGACTGCCTAATTGGATCAGCTCGCCATTCTCAATGACCACGATCTTGTCGGCTTGCCAAACCGACGAAAGGCGATGCGCAATGATGAATACGGTTCTGCCTTGCGCTATACGCTGAAGTGCCTCACGAACAAGTTGTTCCGACTCAGAATCCAGGTGCGAGGTGGCCTCATCGAAGATCAAAATGCTCGGGTTGCGCAAAAAGGCCCTGGCAATCGCGATGCGTTGTCGTTGACCTCCAGACAGTGTCACACCACGTTCACCAACTTCGGTGTCATAACCGTTAGGCAATTGCATTATGAAATCGTGAGCGTAAGCGGCACGTGCTGCCTCGATAATCTCTTCTGTGGTAGCTTCCGGATTTGCGTAGGCGATGTTGTCGCGCAAGTTTCCAGAGAAGAGGAAAGTGTCTTGTTGGACCACACCAATCTGACGTCGAAGGGTTGGGAGCGGAATCTGCTCAATGGGAATGCCATCAACAAGGACGCGACCGGATTTTGGTCGGTAGAAGCGGAGCAATAGATTGACTACCGTGGTTTTGCCTCCGCCGCTGTGACCAACAAGCGATATGACCTCGCCAGCCTCAACATTTAGATTGAAGTCGCGCAAGACCAACTGGTCTTCGTCATATTCGAAGTTTACGTTTTCAAAACGTACCGAGCCGCGGAGCTTATCGTTCTCTCTTGTCCCAGCATTAGATAAAGGACCACTGACTTTTTTGATCTCCTTCAAACTACGTTCGATTGACTCTTTATGAGCTGACGGTTGAGTCACCAGGAAATACTTCTTAGCAGCGGGAGCTGCCTGACCATTAGCACCTGACCAATCTTCAATCTTCTCTTCAGCAGAGACGTCCATCACTTCAAAAATGCGATCGCCCGCGGCCAGGATCTTTTGCAGCGAAACATTGATCTTGCTAATCGCCTTTGCAGGACCATAAAGCTTGTTCAGGTAGCTCAGATAAGCCACCAACGCACCCACCGTGAAAGTTCCGGCAAGAATGCGTGGGGTAGCGGTTAGTATGACAATCAAAGTACCAGTAAAGACCCACACGTCTACTGTTGATGAATAGATGGATTGAAGCTTCGTGATACCAACTCGAGCTTTAAGCAACTCGAGTGATCTTGCCGCGAATCTCTCAGCTTCAAATTGCTCCCCTGAAAATGCCTTGAGCACGCGAATGCCACTAATGGTTTCATTAGCCTGGCTCGCAATCTCACCAATCAGATCACGCAGTCGACGCGCGACTCTCTTGATGGTTCGCTTGAAGAAGAAGACTGAGACTGCCAGAGCGGGGAGAGTGGGGAGAACGAATAATGTGAGTTCCGGGTTAACGAAGACGAGAAACGAGATCGTACCAACGAGCATCACCACCTCGCTCGCAAGATCCTGAACGAGCGTCTTTAGTAATCCGTCAGCAGTATCAACGTCGCTTGTAAGTCGAGATTGCAAGTCGCCACTTCGGTTCCGATCAAAGAACCGCAGAGGGAGCCTTTCGATATGTTCGTAAAGGTCACATCGAATGCGGTGAACAATACGCTGATTGGCGAGTTCGTTCAGGTACTCCTGGAGAAAGGAGAACGCCTTCTGGGCAATGAAGATGGCAATGAGTATCGCGACCACTCGCGGGAGCGCGTTTATATTTCGTTTCGCGATTACATCATCAAAGAGCATGAACCCCATGACCCAGGGCACAGCCAATTCGAGTAGCGCTTTAATGATGATGCAAGCGAACAGGCCAGCCAGTAAGACCCAGGCCATTTGCGTATAACCCAACAGTCGTCGGAAGGTGCCTGGGCGTGCCTTTTGTGGCGAGCCATTCATGCTGGCTTGACTGGTCCTACGAGTCGTCACAGTCTGGTCCTCATTGCTCGTTCAATCTCGGTTGCATGGAAGTTCATCAAGCCGGATCTCCGGGGATCGTCCGGAGCTACCTTCTTAATTGAACCAAACAGGCTAAGCCAAAGAAATGCAGACCAGTAAAAAGGCAGGCTAGCCGCTACTTCCGGAACCTCCGATAGATATTGATCAAGGAAGGCTGCGGTTGCTTCATCGGCCCGACTCATGTCGGGGTGCGATCGAAACGCACTCATTCTTAAGACCCTAAGGAACTCGGCGACATCCTTGGCCGGGTTCGTTGGTCTACTGCGGTCGAGATCGATCACGGATATTTGATCACCACTGATAAAAACGTGTTCGTGATGATAGCGTCCGTGTGTCTGGGCCACTGGTCCACGCACCGGAAAGTCCTTGATGAGAGCTTTCAGCGTATGCATCGAATCCAATAGAAAATCCCGTTCCTCACGTCGAGCGCCGGCAGCTTTGATTAACCTCACACAGATCCGAAAGATCTTCAGGGAGTCCCAGTCAGGTTCAGGTTCGCCGACTCTGATCGAAGAGCGATGAAAAGCTGCCAACCAACGTGCGGCTTCCCTACAACCCTCGATTAGATCAATCGGACCCTTACCGTTGAGAGCATCAGCTAGGGGCGCGCCCGCAACACTACGCATCAACACAAAATTATGGTCGGGCAAGAAGGCTAGAGGTTCCGGAACCTGAAATCTCCCATCTCGATTGAAACCGTTGTCCCAAAGGCTCTTCATGACGTTGTAACTATGAGCCCCGAGCTCATCGGTGTAGAGCTTTGCGTACAGCGTTTGCCCCGACTCAAAGTCGTAACGAAGTGTTAGGCGTCCGGTCCCGGTGTTTTGCACCACCGTAGTCTTGCATTCGAAGCTGCCTTCAGAATCAGGTTCTTTGCCATAAGCAGCGGGAACGACGAACTTGGTTAAGAAGTCAGACTCTTTGAAAGTACACGCCCATGTTCCGAGCTCCTCTTTGCTGCTTCCATGACCGTTCAAGTTCTTCACGACGGCCACAGGTTCAGGAGCTGGTCTCTTGTTTCCGAAACAGCCTTCGAGCGTCGACAGGTAAAAGAACTCCATCGGCTTTCGATGCGGATCGCACGGTCCACGGTCTTTGGCAATCTTCGCAAATCCCTTGAGCGCAAACAGTGCTCGGTAGTACGCAAGATTGGTCAAATTCTGAGGTGCGAGTCTTCGATATTCTTCGAGAAACTCACGGACGATAAGATTCCCAAGCTTTGAACCATTCGCGTCCTTGAAGAAGAGGCTTTGCACGCGGTGAATGAACATCGCCACATCTTTAGCTGGATCTGAAAGGCAGATGCGATCGAGATCAATGACATCTGCTTGATCGCCGTGCAGGAAAACATTTGCTGGAGTGTATTGACCGTGCGTAGGCGTAAGAACTGTTTCACTCTCGCGTGGAGCAAGTGCGCGTATCTTCTGCAAGAGTTCCAGCAGCAACCCGGACTGTTCTGGATAGGCAGCTGCAGCTTTAGCCATCATGTCCGACAGCTTAAAAATTTTGATCCTCTCGCACGCTGGCTCAACCAGGTCTAAAACCATTCGCGAGGCGTGAAGTTGGGCCAACCACTGCGCAGCGGCTCGTGCGGCTTTACTGAGATCTATTTTGGGAGTTTCCTCAAACAACAGTTGAGCGAAAGGTATTCCTTCAGCCCTCCGCATCAGTAACAACTTTTCATCTGGAATAAAGCCGAGCGGTTCGGGCACGCGCACAGCTGAATTCTTTCCAAATCCGTCTTCCCACAAACTTCTAAGCGCAGAATAACTATGAACGCCCAGAGCGTCTGTATAGGCTTTGGCATAGATGGTCGAGTTGTGACTGAAATCATAGCGAAGCGTGATGCGTCCCGTGCCTTTGGCCCTCACGATCGAGCTCAACCAATTAGGTTGATTCACATCGCTCTTTGCCTCAGGCACAAGTGGCGCAATCTGTTCGGAGATAAAACCGTGATCCAGAAACTTAGCTGCCCGCTGGAGCAACCGGTTCCTGTTCTCTGCTCGGTGTTGAGCTCTAGCTGACATTGTCTTGTTCTCCCTACTCAGGCCCGCGAAAGGATGCCGCACGCTCAAACTCGGATTGATAAAACGCAAGCATTTCGTTCCACTTCGGATCCGCCGGCGTGGAGGATTTCATGTAGCGCCACATCGAGACGAGATTGTGGTAGCCCCAGTAGTACGGCAGGTTGACCAGGTTCCCTGGAAGCTTCGCCGCGTACTCTGACAGGAATGCTTCAGTAGCTTCCTCGGCGCGACTCTCGCCGCCGGTGGCTTTGAATCTCTTAGTGCGCATGCGGTGAACGTACTCGCCTAAATCCTGTGCCGGATCCGAAGGACGACTGCGGTCAAGATCGATTACCGTGACAATCTCATCGCCGACGAAGACATGTATGTGACGATACTGGCCATGGGCCTGGACAAAGTGGAGTTTGATCTTGCGCGCGAGCTCTTCAAATCGATCCGACATCTCGATCAAATCGTCCACCCGATCAGGATTATTTGCGGCCGCCTTGGCTAGTCGGTGCATCAACTTGTGATAGACCTCCCAGGGATATCGCGTTTCGCCGACTCGTACAGCCGAGGTGTGCATTTGCGCGATCCAACGCGCAGCTTCACGCGAGCCTTGAGCTAACTCTTCATCGCTCTCTGCCGAGGCGACAAGTACACCTTCGGCGCCGCGGATCAACAGCATGTTGAAGTCGGGATAGAAACCGAGCGGCTCTGAAACGCGGTAGCGACTGTCCCCTCCACAACCGTCATTCCAGAGCGCGCTCAGTACTTGAAAAGAGTGAGCACCATGCGCAGCGCCAGTGCCATCGCTTGCATAGAGCTTCGCAAAGACTCTGGTTGAGTCATCAACGTCATACTGAATAGTGGCGGCTCCGGTACCGTCGTTCTGCACAATTGATATTTGGCAGTTTTCGGCGAGGCCGGCTTGGCCACGGCATTCAGGTAGAGCGCCAATTACGTAGCGATCGATAAATTCGGTGCGGCTGACTTGATCGATACGCCTCGCTAGCTCGTCTCGTGCCGCCGTCTGTTGGGCCAGTAGTCTTTGCGATGCCATAGCAAACTCCCTCTTTTATTAAGTGTCGATCCTTGAAGCATCAACACTCGTTCTTCAAAGTTATGCGGTCTGTAGAAACCGAAAAGTTTTAGTGCTGCAAGCGGTTCAGATGTTCTGTGCAAATGCAGCGAAGTATGAGGACCCTTTCGAGCTACGGAAGAAAGTTGGCCGAAAATCTGATAAGCAACTCTCGGCCTTGTCGATCCACAGTGTCACACTGTGTGGGTCTTCATTTCCTTTCATTCGAACTGTATGAATCAAATGCTTCATGTAAGTGCGGGCGCAGTAGAAGGCAATCTTGTCGAGCGCCGTGATGCCACACTTGCTGAAATACTCATCCAACATTGCTTCCGATGTTCGTTCGATATCGAGTGGACTGCGGCGTCCACGCTTGTGCCAATACCGATCCGACTGAACATCTATTTCGCCTAGTAAATAGCCAAGGTCAGAAGCGGGCTCTCCGAGAACACTTTGTTCAAAATCGATAACGGTGATCGAGTTTCCCC
>DATBMP010000467.1:0-6837 GCA_036554845.1 Pyrinomonadaceae bacterium | reverse complement strand
GCAAGGCCCTTCAGATGAGTTGACTGAAGTAAAGTTAGGTAGGCTGCTCGATCATTGGATCTGCGAGCGAGCTAAGGTAGACGTCATTATTCGAACCACATCCCGAGCACTTCAATCGCACTCCTACCAGACGTTGTCCATCGTACGTAAACCTTTCCCTTACAGGTTCAGCATCCGGACGATACGGACGTTCCCCGCACATGCATTGGTAGCTGTGTAAAAATCTTTCCATCTCGTCATTGCTCGGTAGCCTGATCGCTGTCTCAGGAGTCGAGCCGGCTTTTGCAGTTCGTGGAGTCCTAAGACGAGAGTCCCGCCGCTGCTGCAACTGTCTTTTGATTAGATAACCGCCTAGCGCCAATCCCATCACTCCGAGCGCAGCCACTCCAAAGATCGCATCCACCTTGGAGTTCGATCGACTGCGAAGACCTGCGACTGAAGTCACTCCATTGGTCAATTCAAACCCGAGGTGATCATGAACGCGGTCAAGTGTCAGCAAGTGTTGCGGAACCTTCGCAGTAGGAACGTGTTCCGAATGGGTCTTCAACGAATAAGCTAGTTTGATGAGGTTACCCACTGTGTCATAACTGTAATCGAAACGGAATGCGTCGTTTGCGATCGTGCCACTGTCGCGCGGTATCGCGAAAGGAGATGAAAGATCGATTTCAATCAAGTGATCGATTGAGAGAGGATAACGAACAAACAGAGGCATCTTACGTTGAGAGACGTCAGGCTTACTTAACTCGTCATAAATCTTTGCTGCTGAGAAGCGATGACGCTTGTCCTTCCAAAACTCAGTGATGAGATAGCGTTCAGTGATGGTGATTGTGTTTGTTATTTCGTCGTCAGCAATTTCAGGCAACGCCTCAATTGTAATCGAGGGGTTTTCTTCTGCGTAGTAATTCAGGTAGCGCTTGCTTAGGTCTGCCACCGACGAACCGGCCAGCATGTACCGCATGTCATCAGCATCGGCGCCGCGAAGCGTGGTCGTGACCGACAACGAAACCGGCGCTTCGGTTCCACTAGCCTTGTAAGCCTCTCGGATCTGAGTGGAGCCAGAGTCTATTGACGGCAAGGGAATCTGCTCGAGTTGTTCAACTCCCTGCCGGATAACCAGAGCTCGTTCAAATCGAGGATCGTAGTACCGTTCAATCGGGCCGCGTTGATAACTTGCTGTCGGGTCGAACCAGTAGACTCTGCCGTCAATCCTCGCCTGTACGATCACATGGTCAAATGCGTAGGGCGTAGGTTGCCAGTTATCGAGAGAGCGGCGGACACTCGTGTTGACGAGAGCGGGCGCGGCTTCAATTCCCATCGAATTAAGCACAACGCTCAGCAACAGCGATTTGTCTTTGCAGTCTCCGAAACGTCGCTTAAAGACTTTCTCGGGTGAGGTTGGCTGGTGAGAGTATCGCCCGAGTTCAATCCCCAGGTATCGGACTTCATCCTGGACAAATCGCAGCGCAGCAATTGCACGCTCTCCCGGTGAAGCAAAGTCTTTCTGCCATCGCTCGATCTTTTCACGCAACTCCGGACTGGTGGTCGAGTTGATGGCATACATGGGCAAGGCCCACTGGACCACATCTCCCCAACCGGCAAACTCACTCAATGTGACACTGGGGTAAGGATTGAACCAGCCAGGCAATGAATCTTCGAACTCGATTGCAGACACCGAACGCCTTTCCCAAACGTATTCGTTTTCACTGCCAAGATTGTGCACCTCAGGTTTCATGTCGGTGTTTGCGCTCTTTATCGAGACTGAACGATCAGTCGGAAACAAGAATCGAACACTCAAGTGCTCAATCGGCTGTTGGTCGGCGAGATATATGTGGTCAGCGAATCGCCCGTTTAGAACCGGGTTCTCGCCACTGACCGTGTATGCGTAATCGACAACGTCGCCGACGCGCAGGTCGTGGAGAAAAATCAGGGCAGCGAGGGTTCCGTTATAAAGTTGCTGGTCCAGCTCTTTCTCTTCTTGAATTACTTCGATCTCTTTGGGATTCAGCGCGTTGATTGTCGAGCCGCCTCGATGAAGTCGAATAAAGTGGATAGTCAGCTGCTGAAATGTCGGCTCAAAATAGAGCCGCAACTGTGAAAGGTCGTTGAGTCCCGCGGTCGTGTCGATTCGTTGAACATGGTGGTAATAACGATCGACACTCTTGCCGACGCGGATCTGGTGGTCGTCGAGAACGAACGAAGAGCTGCTGGAGGTAACGGTTTGATCGCTTGAACTCGCTGGCTCGATGGATTTTACCCACGGCTGTGGCGGACGAACGGAAAAGGAAGGTTTGGCCTGGACGACGGTGGTGGAAAAAATGCAACCCACCAAAACGAGAAGAAAAAATGAAAGCTTCTTGGCTTGCTTGATAGGGGAGATGGTTGGCAACTACTTAATCCTTAAAGAGGGGGTGACGGTACGTGGTGCGACCGCACCGGAAGAATAGTACGACGCGCATTGAAAGATCCAGGAGAGTGTCGATTTGGACGGCTTTGCCTCAAAAGTAGAAGACAGTCTGGTGACACGGTTTTCGCCGCGTAGCGGCGGAGGAATTTAGCCCGGCGTTTCAACGCCGGGAGCAGCGGAGTTCATGATCTCGTCGCGTAGCGACGGTTGAAAACTCCAATTAATTCAGACGTCGCTTCGCGACAGGTAAATATCGGTCGCATAACCCGGCGTTGAAACGCCGGGCTAAAATCAAGCCGCCGCTACGTCAGGAGACCTGCCTTACTACTTTTGAGGCAGAGTCGGTTTGGTGCTTGTTTACTTCGATGCCACAGGCTTGCCCGCGTACTTCACGGTTTGCAGCTGAGGGATTATTGGCCGGCCGCGTTTCGGTAGCCTTTAGGCTTCTCATTGTCGTGCATTGGGCCAAGGCCGCACCACGGGCATAGCCCAGAAGTTAGAAGCCGCTTACGGCAGGGCAGAGCCGCTGCCTCACATCCGGCGGCTAAGCCGAATCGCTGGGCCTTCAGCGTGAGACACCGACGAGGCAAGCCCGGGGCATCTTGTGAATCCGTCTAGTCTTCCTGGTGCTCTTCGCCGTTGTAATGAAGCACGGTCGATTCGCCATCAACTACCGTCTCCAGATGGACCGCGCGACCCCAGAGGGTGTGGACATGTTCAAGTGCTTTGCGCGCATATCGCAGGTCGAGTTCAGTGCCTTCGTAAGAGTGTTTTAAATAGAGCTCGCGATTTCCGTTGTAATCTCCGTCTTCGACTTGCAGGTAAGGGAAACCAAAATTCGTCATGTTCGATACCAGCTGATCTCGCACGCGTTCCCAGCTCTTGTTGGTAATGGTCCATTCTTCTTCTTCAACCAACTCATACACAAATAGATCCAGCTCCTCACAAAGCTCGGCGGTGAGATTGTTGCGGAGGAATGAAACATCGTTCTCGATCTCCCGGACCTCAAAGATCTTTTCTCTTCCTTCACCGCCTTTGCGGCCAAACTTCTCGCGCTCCTCCTCAGTAGGGTTGTCCCAGCGCCGTTCGATGTCTTCATAGATCTTATAGCCGAGATAGTACGGATTCAGCTGACCCTTCTGCGGCGAAACAACCCCGGAATGAAGATTCGCAAACTCGAGGTGTTCCTCGTCCCCGAGATCCAACTCGCGCATGATCCTGGCGTGCCAGTAACTTGCCCAACCCTCGTTCATGATCTTGGTCTGCATCTGCGGGACGAAGTATTCCATCTCCTCGTGGACCATCGCAATGAGATCCCTTTGCCAGGAAGTCAACGCCGGAGAGTTCCTCATTATGTAGAAGACAATATCTTTTTCTGGAAGTCGCTCTTTCTTCTGTTCGTCCTCTCCTTCGTCCTCATCCTTGCGCTTCACTGCAGCAGCCGCCGCCGCCGTCAAGTCCTTGTCCAGATTCCAAAGATCATCGTAGCGTCCATCCCGTGGTCGTAACTCAGACCGGCGCCTTTCTTCTTCAACGGATATTTCGCGTTTGATGAAGAAGTTGGGGTCAATGTGTTCTTCAATTGCCAGAACGGCATCGAGAAATTTTTCGACAGCCTTGCGTCCATGCTTGAACTCGTATTCCATGATCCGTCTCGAGTGGGTCGAGACGCTTTCAACCATGCGGCGGTTAGTCTTTGAGAAGTAAACGTTGTTCTTAAAGAAATCGACGTGCCCGAGCACATGGGCGATCACCATTTTGTTTTGAACGGGGCTGTTCGTCTCGAGTAAAAAGCCGAAGGCTGGATTCGTGTTAATGACAACTTCATAGATCTTTGAGAGGCCAAAGTCGTACATCGTCTTCATTCGATGGTAAGCCTTGCCAAAGGTCCAATGAGAATAACGGCCCGGCAGTGCATACGAGCCGACTTCGTACATCACCGAAGCGGGGACAATTTCAAAGTTGGTCGGAAACGGATCTAAACCGAACTTCAGAGCCACTTCCCATATCTGCTCGACCGAAGCCTCCAGATTTTTTATTTCTCGATCTTCCATGCTGTTAACTAGGCCGGTGTTTCGATTCCTCGTCGTCCGAAGAACTGCTTCAAAGCCGGATACACATCTTCCTTGTCGTCGATGCGGACTCCGGCAAATCGTTCTTTGTGCTTCAGTCGATCATTGAAGATTGAAAGAAGTGCGCCCGATGATCGTCTATAACTGGTTGAGCCCTCTTCACCAATCTCGCCATAACCAAACAGATTGCAGATCGAGATCAGCTCGTCGGCCAACCGCACTGCTTCTTCATTGTCTGAGTAGTAGTTGTCGCCGTCAGAGAAGTGAAACGGATAAATATTCCAATCGGCCGGCCGATAGCGTTGCTGAATGATGTCTAACGCAAGTTGATAAGCTGATGAAACCACCGTGCCGCCGGACTCGCCTTGCGTAAAAAACTGTTCTTCCGTCACCTCTTTTGCTTCGGTATGATGAGAAATAAATACTATGTCGACGTTGTCGTACTTGGTCCTTAAGAACCGCACCATCCAGAAATAGAACGAGCGGGCCACGTACTTCTTAAACTCTCCCATCGACCCGGAGACGTCGATCATCGCAATGACGACGGCGTTTGACTCATAACGCATGACCTCTTCCCAGGTCTTGTAACGCAGGTCCTCTTTCTTGATGTCACCAAATCGCGCGCCCTGGCCCTCGCGCGCGTTTCGGCGGATGTTCTCCATAATCATTCGTCGCTTATCGAGGTTTGCAATAACTCCGGTGCGTCGAATCTCATTAAACTGAGTCTTCTTTGATTGGACCGCTTTCTTTGCCTTCTCCTCGAGGAATGGCAGATGAAGATCTTCAAAGATCAGTGCGGCAATCTCGTCGATGTTCACTTCGGCTTCGTAATACTCGGCGCCACCTTCCGAACCCGCTTGTCCACCACCTGTCCCTTGACCGGGTTGGCTTTCTCTTCCTAAAACATCGCCGACTCGGGTTCTACCATCTCCCTGTCCGACATGCTTTTTCTTTCGATAGTCGAAGCGAAACTTGTACTCATCAAGCGCGCGAATAGGAACCTTGACGGTGCGCTTGCCTTCGGAAAGGATGATTGCTTCATTAGAAACGATCGAACCGAGGTTCTTGCGTATCGCCTCTTTGACACGTTCTTTATGACGTTCCTGATCGATGATTCCTTTGCGCTGTAGTGACCAGTCGTTACGTTGAATAGACATATAAAAACCTCAAATCTTTCAGCCTAAACAAGCGCTACCTCCTCGGCCGCCACCTTTTCAAACTCCTGCTTGGCAAGGCAGAAGTTGGAAACAAGCTCAGTGAACAATAACGGATACTCTTCCTGTGGCAAGTGCCCACAGTCGCGAAAAACGAAGAGACGCGATTGGGGAATCTCCTGTTGCAGTAGTTCACCATTTTGGAGTGGCACCTCTTGATCGTGGTCGCCCCAAAGAATCAACACAGGTTGTGTGATGAGATGCGCGTCCCGAGAAATGCGATCGGCATCCCAACGACGCACCGTCCGAATGATTGCGCGATGCGCGCTCTTCGCACGAAGGGGAAGATGCCTCGCTTCAACTCTTCGCTCGTCCAGGGACCATGCGTGCCGGTCGTAAACTCGTTTCATTCGTCTGCGAAGCAAGCGACGAGAACCTATCAAGAGCGGCGACACAATGTCCCCAATAACTGGTGACTTGAATAGACGCATCAGCATGTACCTGGTAGGCGCGTTATTTGTTACCGCCCCAACCATCACTAATCTTTCCACGCGGTCCGAATAATCGAGCGCCATCGAGGCGGCAACGGCTGCGCCGTACGAGCTTCCCACAACATCGGCACTCGGAATCTTTAGTTCGTCCAGCAAGCCCACCAACATCTGAGCCTGCGAGCCAATCGTGTAATCAAGGTCACGAGGTTTTGATGAATAACCGTATCCCGCCAGGTCTGCGGCTATTACTCGAAATCCCGAATCAGCCAGTTCGAGAAGAACCTTGCTCCACACGAGGGTTGACGATGCGAATCCATGTATTAGAAGGAGCGGTGGAGCATCCGCGTCGCCAGCTTCCTGATAGTGGATCCGCAAACCGTTCACGACTGCGAAACGAGAATAGTCAGAATGAAAGACAGTTTCGCGGTGCCTGGTCCACTCTACGTCTTTTGGCCGGGCCAGTAGTTTTGCTGCTACAGCCGCGACAGCAAAACCAGAAAGTCCTGCGAATAAGAAACGTTTCTTCATCGATTGCTAATCTACAACGCCCGCAACTCTTTTGGAGAGTGCGGGCGTTTGGATGAGATTCGACGTTGGCGACCCTAACGCGAAAGCAGTGTGCCCACGTATGTCAAAAGCTCGTTGGCGCAGACGGGACAGTAGAAATGGTCCTTAACCAGGCGATCAATGACTTCATTGATTCTGCGCAGCTGATC
>DATBMP010000423.1:0-4805 GCA_036554845.1 Pyrinomonadaceae bacterium | reverse complement strand
GCAGTAGATTCGTTCGACTGTTCTTTTAAGGCTTACTCTCGACATCAGGATTCGCCAACGCATCTCCTTGTGCCGTCTGTCTGTTTCTAGCGTTCCTGGGCCAGGGAATCCGGATGTTGTTTGTCCTTCTTCACTGCGTTCAACTCTAAATCCCTTCTACCAGTCTGAGGACTCTACGAGCGTGACACTGTCTCGCTTAGTCGAAACGTGTACGAGGAAAGCCCTCGTCAGAAAGCCGGCGTGGGTCGGGATGATGTAGAGGACAAAAAACATGAATGACAACTTAAGCATCGATGCTGATGACGCAGCAACTGTTGAAGCACTGCCACCCGGCGAGATTGATTCAAGGTTTCGCCTGATTGTGGTTGCAGGCCTGCGAACTAAACAGTTGCTGCGGGGATCAAAGCCGCGAATCGAAGCTGACGTTAAAAGGCGACGCAATACAAGCATCGCTCTCGAGGAAACGCGGAGAGGTATGGTGCCGTTCACGATCAGGAACGGACTGAAAGGATCTTGAAAATGAGTATCTCGATGAATGGCTTGCGGGTTTACGTGAATGAAGGAATCACTGAACCGAGTGGGCCAACGATCTTTTATAGTCGTCGCTCGAATGGGCCGTATTACGTATGGCACTACGAGGCCACACTCGGGCAGTGGCGCTTTTCACGTATGCCTCGCACCGATGTTGCGCCCAAGCCGCTAAGTCTCGCCAGTTGGAAGAATCTGCCACCCGCGTTGCAGGCAAAGCTGGCTGAACACTATCAGGAATAACAAAGCAAAGATTAGTCAGTCGTTAGATCTATGAATCGAAACCCGCTTTTTGAATCCGCGAACAGCTCAAACCCTCTCAACTGGACACACAGTTTCCTGGTGGTTGGCTTCCACCTCGCAGCGATACTGGTTTTCTGGAACCGCCCACGTGCAATTGATCTGCTCCTTCTGCTCTTCTTCTACCTCGCAACAACTTTTGCGGTTGGCATTGGATACCATCGACTCCTGACGCATCGTGGGTTTGGATCCCCAGTTTGGCTAAGGCGACTGCTCGCGTGGTTTGGCGCCGCGGCATTGCAGGGTGGTCCTGCGCGGTGGGCCAGAATTCATCGCCGCCATCACCAGATGACCGACAAGCCTGGAGATCCCCACACTCCGTTGAGAGGTTTCCTTCATGCCCATGTCGGTTGGGTTTTGTCTCGTGATGATGAGGAGGGAAGCGACTATCGAATTCTTGTGCCTGACGTCTCAGGTCAAGATACCTGGCTGCGAATGCTCGATTACAGACTCATGTTCATCTTCCCATGGGTGCTCACCGCCGTGGTCTGTTACGCAGTAGCGGGGTGGCGTGGAGTGTTGTGGGGTGGTGTGATAAGAACGATTCTGTTGTGGCACTTTACCTGGTGTATCAATAGTGTGTGTCACGTTTGGGGCCGGCGACCCAATGCCACAAAAGATGAAAGTCGAAACGTTTGGTGGTTGGGTTTGCTGACGCTTGGCGAAGGTTGGCATAACAATCATCACGCGCGTCCCGCTTCCGCTCTACACGGTTGGAGATGGTATCAGGTAGATATTTCGGGATACGTGATTAGACTATTGGAACGTACCGGAATCATTTGGAAAGTCATCCGCGACACTCGCACCTGAGCTTGAAAGTGGAAGATCACTGGGAACCAATTGAAACAACAACGCACCAGGATCATGTGATCGCACACGTGGTAGGAGCGTCGGTGCTGGGCTATTTGGTCCATGATGAGACAATCCATCTGCTGCTCAACATCGGTTTCGTCTGGTCCATCTACCTTGACGGTCAAATGGTCCTGTTGCCGCACCCGATGGCGATAGCTGAACTCGAGGTAGAACCCCCAATCAGAGCTGAGATCTCCGCTGATGTTGACGCCTTGATGGGCAGCCTAAAGTCGGACGTGCTTAAGAGATTTGTGCCGGTTGGCGAAGATGCCGAGATCGCTGAGGTTAGCATCTACGCTCAAGACGACGACTTGCGGATGGTTCTGGCTACCAATCAAGGGGACCTGATCGTCGACGCTTCCCACGCCTCACGGGATTTTCAGATCACACAACCCCGTAAAAAATAGATGGGTGACCCAGGGTCACCCATCATGTTTAGGAGTTGTTACCCTTTACTAAGGGATCACTGTGATTTGGTTGTCGACGTTTTTCACACCACGTATTGCTTCAACTGCTCGTTGCGCCAGCGTTTTCTCCGCTTCGCTTTTCACAGTTCCGAGCAGAGTCACTTCACCATCAATCACCGTTACAGTTACACCCAGCGCCGAAAGTGCCGTGTCCTCTGAGAACTTCTTCTGAATTGCGGCTTCAATCTCGGTGTCGTTTGCACCTCTCGTCGCCGTGCTAGGTGGCGGAGTTACAATTACTGGAACCGGCACCGGTTGCTGGACCACGATGGGCTGCTGCTGAACGGGCGCGGGTTGCTGCACGATTGTCGTTTGCGGGACTGGTGCCGGTTGCTGGGCCTGCTGTGAAGCAAGATCATTTGTTTCAGTGGTCTGGCCACTCATGAGCAGCAATACCAAAATTGTGACGAGTGCAACCGCCAGTACGACGATCACTCCAACAGTACCCGCTGAAATACCACCTCGATCCGGTGTTCTTACCGCTTGTGTCTCAACAACCTCTCGCCTGGCTGTTGGTGTCTCAACGACAACTCTGCTTCTCTTAGATTCTTGTTCCTCGTATGCCATCAGTATCCTCCCTGATAATCAACATTGAACTTAGGATTCGAATAATTGTTAATCCGCACTTACGGCATTCAGGTGCAATCGCTATTCCCAGTAATTCTCGAAAGAAGATTGCAACGATCAAACCACGCCTTTGGAAGAAACCGATGGTTAATGAGGCTTGTAAACGCTTTTCGGAAGGGGCGTTGCTTGGTATTGCGTACGCTTTTCAGTCTTGCGTTATGCGGAAGGACTTAGTTTGAGACACGCTCTTTTGACGATGTGATCCATGGAAAAGCATAATCCCGATCATGAAAACCGCCATCATCCATCATCCCGCTTACGGCGAACACGACACTGGACCTCACCATCCCGAGACCGCATCTCGCTATCACGTGGTGATGAAAGCTCTTGAGAGCAACGCGGAACTCTGGTCCAGGTTGAAAGTGTGGACTGCACCTGAGGCTACGCGCGGAGCGGTGCAGGCCTGCCACTCTCCGCAGCTTTACAAGACGGTGGAACGAGTTGTCAGCGAAGGTACGGGTTACCTCGATGCTGATACCGCCGTGTCGATGAGATCATTTGAGGCAGCGATGCGGGCGGCGGGTGGTGCGTGCATGGCAACCGACGCGATTATGAGTGGTGAGGCGTCAAACGCTTTCGTTCCAGTTCGACCTCCAGGTCATCATGCAACCGCAGAACGAGCAATGGGGTTCTGTCTCTTCAACAATGTCGCCATCGCGGCACGTTACGCTCAAAACAAGTATCCCGATATCGAGCGGGTCGCAATCATCGATTGGGATGTGCATCACGGTAACGGAACGCAGGGAATCTTCTACGACGACCCGTCCGTCTTCTTCTTCTCGATGCATCAATACCCCTGGTATCCGGGCACAGGGGCCCGAGGTGAAACCGGAATCTCGCGTGGCGCGGGCTACACGATGAATGTCCCCGTGAAGGCTCAAACTCCCGCCAGCGAGCAGACGCGGATGTTTGAGGCCGCGTTGGAAGAGATCTCGTCTCGATTCACTCCAGACCTGATCTTCATCTCAGCCGGGTTCGATTCTCACCGGGACGATCCCCTGGGCCAATTGCGTCTCGAGGATCGGGACTTTGTGGGGATGACGAGGGTTCTCTTGGACTGGGCCAGCCAGACCTGCGATGGTCGTCTCGTGTCATGTCTTGAAGGTGGATATAACCTCGACACGCTCGGTCAGACAGTGGCTGCTCATGTGAGCGAACTGGTGCGTGATTGAAGGTTACTTGAGCACCTTCAAGTTAATCGCAACCTTCCGTCTCAGGTCGTTAAGCAACAAGGTTTGGCATACGGTTTTTCGGAAGATAACAATTGAACCCTACCTTGCTGTGGAGTACACTTTGCGCCAACTTAAACCGTTCGGAACGCCCCCATACCGACAGCACAAAAAACGAAGCTTGCCTGCCGATCAATCTGCCACGGGGTTCGTTGCTTGAGGTGATTACCTGACCGGGCGCTCCGAAGACAAAGAGAGTAGAAGCCTCAGTTCTGCTCTCGTGGAGACAAAGCGCCATGCCTGACCTAGAAATCACGTGTGCGGAATGCGGGGTGCCTTTCCCTTTCACCGAACGCGAACAGGAATATTACAAAGAACGCAACCTAACCCATCCGAAGCGTTGTAAACCGTGCCGTGACGCGCGTCGGTCAAATTTTGGTGGCTCGAGGGGACCAGGCGGAGAACGCCAGAGGTTTGACATTACTTGTGATCAGTGTGGCAAGAGCGATAGCGTGCCTTTTAAGCCTTCCACAGGTCGCCCAGTACTCTGCGGCGACTGCTTCTCTGCAAATCGCGCTACCCAACAGCGAACTTAGCGTTGGCCCACTCAATTCGGTTCTTCCTCCGGAGCGTCCAGACTCAGAGGATTCGTGTGCTTTAATGGGTTCTTAACGGTCACTAGTTTATTGAGAAGTGGTAGTAGCAATGACATACGAAAGCATTAAATTTGACGTCAGCAATCAAGTAGCAACCCTAACCCTAAACCGGCCAGACGCACTCAATGCGTTGACAGTCGAAATGGGCCAGGAGATCAAGACAGCACTGAGCGAGGCAGTGGACCACGGCGCTCGAGCAATGATTC
>DATBMP010000329.1:0-3480 GCA_036554845.1 Pyrinomonadaceae bacterium | reverse complement strand
ACATTGCTGCAACTGTTAAGAGCCCGAGTGGTGGATAGGCAGATCGCTTTCCATCAAAAGAGAGCGCATGCCTAAAACTCCAATATGTATCTGGGAACTCTGGATTGATCAGCAGAACTTTCATGGTCTCCTCCTGAGCGTCACGACGGCACGACCAAGTCGCCCGGTCGACTATCCGCCAACGCTAACCATTACGATCCGGATCGGGTTTGTAGGATTACTGGCCTCATCCTAGACCCGAAACTGAAATTAAAGTCTTTGCGAGTGTAATAGTTGTGTAAGTTTTTTGTTGGTACGTTTTTAGCTCTGTGGGTCCGGAGATCGACGTCGCGCTTGAAAGGATTTATAAACATTCGATGATTAAGCGCACTGACGCCCGGGACGCAGAGAGAATCAGGCGGGAAGTGAATCGCCATGCGCAGCTAAGGGCATTTCCGAGGTGCGACTGAAGTTCTCACGAATCGTCTCTTTCGGTGCGACTTCCGGCCAAAGTGGAAGTCTTCGGCCCCATGGATGGCCCAAAACTTTTGTTCGAAAATACCGTTCGTGTTCCCACTCTACTTCGGCCATCTGAAGTAAACAGTCAACCAGGTCATCGCGGCGGCATTCGTGAGCATGACGTGCGGCAACTTCGTATTCGCGAACGTTGCCACTTTCAAGTTTGCCAGCGCCAAACATTGGTAAAAGCCACCCGACTATGTGACAACCAAACGCCAGCGTTTTCCCGATAACGAGTGCACGGATTTCCCGGTACCCGTCAGGCTCTGCATTAAGACTCTTCAACATCTCGCCAACCAGTGCACGATGGTGCCATTCTTCGTTCTCAATCTTCTCGATCTCGCGTCGCTCATCTTCATCAGAGACAGAATGCCAATGACCGCGATAGGCGTATCCGGCAGCACGTTCGCCTGAGTAAGCCAACTGGAGAATTGCGATTAGTGCTTCGCGACTATTGGCTTCGGTCATATGCAGAACGGTCAATACCGTAAATCATCAGGGGAAGGCCTTGAATCTCGGTTTCACCTTCGGGCTTTTCGCCTAAACGCTCTGCCACGCGTATTGATGCTTTGTTCTCAGGGTGAATCAGACTGATAACGTGGTCCTTGTCTAGTTCATCGAAGGCAAATTCCAGAGCTCGCCGCGCACCTTCGGTCGCGTAACCTTTGCCCCAGAATTCCTTACCGAGGGTCCAGCCAATCTCGAAACCTGGCCATCCTTCAGGGTTGAGGAAACCCAATCTTCCAATGAAGCGTCCCGACGATTTTTCTTCGACAGCGAAGTGCCCGTAACCCAGCAGTTGCCAGTGCCCGATCATGAACGCCATATGACGCCACACGTCCAATCTCGAGAACGAGGTGCCGCCACTGATGAGGTAGCGCATCACATCCTCGTCAGCGCAGATTGCAGCGTATGGTTCAAAGTCGTCGGCGCGCCACTGGCGCAGAATCAATCGCGGTGTTTCGAGTTGAATCTGCTTCATGATGAAGTTCCCGTCCTCGTTAAAGTATTTTACGCGGGCGGTAGACCAGGGGTTCCCCGTCAGTCGCCGGGTTGTTCATCGCCTTTCAGATTTTCAGACTTCCAGCTTTCTACCTCTTTCCAGATCAGCACGTGCCTTGTTTCCTTTAACAGCAACGCGCCAACGATGAAGGTCAGTAACGCGACGGCGATTGGGTAGTACAAACCTGCATAGATATTTCCCGTTTGGGCCACAACTGATACCCCAATCAACGGCAACAGACCACCGAAGACTCCATTTCCGATGTGATAGGGAAGCGAGAGGGCCGTGTATCGGATTTTTGCCGGAAAAGCTTCGACCAGATACGCGGCGATTGGTCCATAGACCATGGTGACGAAGATGACCTGAATGAAAACGAGCAAGACCAGTTTCCACGCCTCTGGCTGATTAAGCAGGTTTGAAAGATTTGAATAAGGCAGAACCTCTCGCGCGGGCTGTGCTACTCCATCCACAAGTGTCAAAGGAGTCAGACTAATCGCTCCTGTAACAGGATGCCGTTTGGATTCGACTGTAGCGACATTTGACCCCACGGCAGATTGCATTGCCTGGTAGATCGGAAGGTAACTGAGTGCTGCAAGCAGACAACCGATCATCATAAGTTTCTTGCGGCCGAACCTGTCGGACAATGCCCCGAAGACTACGAAGAAAGGCATACCCAGTAAGAGTGCGAGCGCGACAATGTAGTTCGCCGAAGTCACATTCACTTTGAGAATGGATTGTAGATAAAAGAGCGCGTAGAACTGGCCTGTGTACCAGACGACGCCTTGTCCAGCCGTAGCCCCGAACAGCGAGATCAGAACGCGTCTCAAGTTTTCCCACTGGGTGAATGCCTCTTTCAAAGGTTTCGCTGAGGTCATTCCTGCGCTCTTCAACTGCTGAAAGATAGGAGACTCTTTCATTCGCAGTCTGATGTAGAGCGACACAGCCACCAGAAAGATCGAGATGATGAACGGGATACGCCATCCCCAGTTTGAGAACGACTCTTTACTCATCGAGTTTTGCACGATGAGGATCACGACCAGAGAAAGAAATAGACCCAGGGTCGCGGTGATCTGAATGAAGCTGGTATAGAAGCCGCGTCTCTCATCGGGCACGTGTTCAGCCACGTATACGGTTGCGCCGCCATATTCACCACCAAGAGCGAGACCTTGAAGAATTCTGATCAGCAAGAGAATGATCGGAGCCGCAATTCCAATGGTTGCGTAAGTGGGTAGAAAACCGATGAGCGCTGTGGCACCTCCCATGATGAGCAGCGTTACGAGGAAAGCGTACTTGCGGCCAACCAGATCGCCGATGCGTCCAAAGAAGAGCGCGCCAAACGGGCGGACCACAAAGCCCACGGCGAAAGTAGACAGATAGGCGATTAAGGAAAGAGTGTCGTTGCCTTGTGGGTAGAAGAGAGGAGCGATGGTGAACGCGAGACTGCCAAAAATATAAAAGTCGTACCACTCGATCATGGTACCGACTGCGGACGCGGCGATTACTTGCCAGATTTTAGATTGTTTCAAGGATTGTCAGGATGATCGCGATGAAGATAGACAACAGGTTCTACATAGCACTTGTCTCATCGCTCTTCTCTTATTTTCTCTTCCACCTAACACCATCTTTCGTGTCTTCCAAAACAATACCTCGGGCCGCCAGTTCGTCTCGGATTTCATCGCCTCGGGCGAAGTCACGCCGTCGTCGTGCCTCCTGGCGTTCATCGATCAACGCTTGAATCTCGCTCTCCAACATTTCCTGACGCTGTTCTCCGAGGATATTTAAGACGCTATCAATCTTAGTAAGCGTCTCGAGCAGTTCACGTTTGTTGTCTTCGCGCACTCGTTTGCGTGCAAGCGCAGTATTCACTTCGCGAGTCAGATTGTGGAGTGCGGCGAGGGCCACGGACGTGTTCAGATTGTCGTCCATCCCGGCTTCGAACTCCTGCAGCGCCTCGCGTGTCGTTTCACTGAGTTCCTCGT
>DATBMP010000315.1:0-3409 GCA_036554845.1 Pyrinomonadaceae bacterium | reverse complement strand
GCCTTCACAGCCGGTCAGTGGCCCTCTGTCTTGACGTTTGGCGTCGAATCTCAAGCACCAATGCTATGATGCTGGTTTGCTCCGAGGAGCGTATTCTCTACTGAGTGGGGTTGCTAAGGACAAGAGATGAGTAAGGAACGAACTGACATTCGCAACGTGGCAATCATTGCTCACGTCGATCACGGTAAGACGACTTTGGTTGACGCGATGTTGCGACAATCCGGTACCTTTCGCGAGAACGAACAGGTGCGCGACCGAGTAATGGACTCGATGGATCTGGAACGTGAACGTGGCATCACGATCATGGCAAAGAACACTTCAGTTCGTTATCACAACGTAAAAATCAATATTCTCGACACGCCAGGGCACGCGGACTTTGGTGGCGAGGTCGAGCGTGTTTTGAAGATGGTTGACGGTGTCATGCTGCTAGTTGATGCCGCTGAAGGCTGTCTTCCGCAAACCCGATTTGTCTTGCGTAAGGCGCTGGAAGCCCGGCTCCCTGCTATCGCGGTTGTAAATAAGATCGATCGGCACGATGCACGTCCCGCAGAGGTGGTCGATGAGATCTATGAGTTGTTCCTGGACCTTGATGCCACTGAGGAGCAGATCGATTTTCCAATCCTCTACTCGATATCGCGCGATGGAATTGCAAAGAAACAGCTGACTGACTCGTCAACCGATCTTCGTCCGCTGTTTGATCAGATTGTCGAAACCATTCCGGCCCCGAAAGAGTTGCGCAATGATTCGCTGCAGTTGCTGGTCGCCAATCTCGATTACAGTGAGTATGTCGGTCGCCTGGCCATCGGTCGCATCGTCTCAGGAGTGATCGCCGTCGGCGACAACGTTGCAGTTGCAAAGCCAGATGGCTCGCTGCAAAAAATTCGGGTGTCACAACTCTACGCGTTCGAAGGATTGAAACGAGAATCGATCGACCGCGCCGGGTTTGGCGAAATAGTCGCGCTCGCAGGGGTCGACGATATACAGATCGGTGACACGATTACCTCCGCAGAGAATCCGCAGCCGTTGCCCGTGATTGCCGTCGATGAGCCTACTATCTCCATGATTTTCGGAGTAAACAATTCGCCCTTTGCCGGGAGGGAGGGGCGTTACGTGACTTCTCGGCAAGTAAAAGAACGTCTGGAGAAAGAAACCCTGGGGAACGTAGCGATCCGTGTTGACGACACAGAATCGCCTGACCAGTTTAAGGTTTCAGGACGTGGTGAACTCCAACTCGCGATTCTGATCGAAATGATGCGCAGGGAGGGTTACGAACTTCAGGTGTCAAAACCTGAGGCAATCATTCGCAACCAGAATGGTCAGACTTTAGAACCGATAGAGTTAGTTGTCGTCGATTGTCCCCAGGAGTTCATTGGAGTAGTAACCGAAGCAATGGGTCGACGCAAAGGCCAAATGACAAAGATGGTCAATCATGGCACTGGCAGAGTGCGGCTTGAGTTCGAAACACCGTCGCGTGGACTCATCGGGTTTCGAAATGAATTTCTAACTGAAACCAAGGGCACAGGGCTACTCAACACGATGTTCCTGCGATGGGGGCCATGGCAGGGTTCAATGCGTGGACGTTCGACCGGATCGCTCGTTGCAGATCGAACCGGTGAAACCACGACGTATGCCCTCTTCAACCTCCAGGAACGCGGGACGATGTTCGTTCGTCCTGGGACAAAGGTCTACGAAGGAATGATCATCGGCGAAAACGCACGGGCTGTTGATCTCGACGTCAATGCGGTGAAGGAAAAGAAACTCACCAACATGCGTGCATCAACGGCGGATGAAGCATTGAGACTGGTCCCGGTTAAAGAGATCTCGCTTGAGCAAGCACTGGAGTTCATTGCGGAGGATGAGTTAGTCGAAGTCACACCTGAAACTATCCGGCTGAGAAAGCGAGTCCTGCGCGCAAACGAACGACCAAAGAAGCGAGAAGCAAACGGCTCTTGAACCCGCCGAAGCGAGCATGAGTTTTCAATTACCCAAGCTCTACGCGATCACGGACACGCGGATCTCCGGACTTTCCCACGCTTACCAGGTTCGCGCGTTTTGTGAAGGTGGCGCCACACTGATTCAACTTCGCGAAAAGTGTTTACTGCCTGATGACTTCTATCGTGAGGCGAAGGTGGCGCTCGACGTTGCCAGGGACTATGACGTTACTGTCTTGATCAACGACCGCGTGGATCTTGCACTTGCTGTCGGCGCTGATGGTGTTCATCTTGGACAAGACGACCTCTCTCCTAATGAAGCCCGCAGCCTCTTAGGACCTGAAGCAATCATCGGGTTGTCGACTCACAACGCTGACCAAGCACGAGCATCAATCGCTTTACCAATCGACTACCTGGCAATCGGACCAATTTTTTCCACAACCTCCAAGGAGAAACCAGATCCGGTAGTAGGCCTAACTGGAATCCGAGAAGTTCGGAAGATCACTGCTGGTCGTCCGTTGGTTGCCATCGGTGGGATCACGCTCGAAACAGCAGTGGATGTTTTAGCCGCAGGCGCTGACAGCGTCGCCCTGATCGGGTGGCTACTCCAGGATTCTCAAGCAATCTCGGCGAGAACTCGACAGCTGCTCGCAATGACTTAACCCATTGTAGCCAAAACATTTTGCTTGCGTTGGCCACTGTTTTGCGCCAGAATCATGTCGCCTTGAGCCGATCCACAGGTTTGAGGAATCCCTTTCCTACCAACCCGACCGCAGTTAGTTAACTTTCTGAAACACAATGAGCTTCTTTGATCTGCCGCCAATTCTTGAGCGAATGCTGCTCGTCTCTGACAAGATCAGCGACCTAAATTTCTCGGTCGGCCAACATCCTCAGGTTGAAATCAACGGAAAATTGACTCCAGTCCAGCCTCTGGGGATGCAGAGGCTTACGCCTTATCAAACCGAGATCATCGCCATGACTCTGATGCAGGGTCATCCCGATGCAGCCGAGCGATTGGCTCGGACCGGCACGGCAGACTTGAGTTATTCGCTGCCATCGCGTGCCCGCTTTCGCGTGAATATCTTTCAGCAACGTGGCGTCTATTCAATTGTAATGAGGGTAATACCAACTGATATACCTTCATTGAAGTTCCTGGGACTTCCTCCTCATCTTGCCGACATCGCGGAACTCCGAAACGGCCTTGTTTTAGTCACTGGACCCACTGGATCTGGCAAGAGTTCAACACAGGCCGCGATTCTCGACATCATCAACGAGAAAAAGCATTACCACATCGTCACGATTGAGGATCCAATCGAGTATCTCCACAGCCACAAGAATTCAACCATCAATCAACGTGAAGTGGGACAGGACACGAGAGACTTTCCCTCAGCTTTGCGAGCAACACTGAGACAAG
Organism: Pyrinomonadaceae bacterium; assembly: GCA_036554845.1. Taxonomy (GTDB): domain Bacteria; phylum Acidobacteriota; class Blastocatellia; order Pyrinomonadales; family Pyrinomonadaceae; genus PSRF01. The sequence goes on along the minus strand of DATBMP010000315.1, from coordinate 64 downwards.
CGCCTAAAGTGATCTTGATCGGTGAAATGCGAGACTTCGAGACAACAGAGATTGCGTTAGAGGC
>DATBMP010000220.1:0-3389 GCA_036554845.1 Pyrinomonadaceae bacterium | reverse complement strand
AAGCTGGTATCACAGTGGGCCAGGAGATTGCTTTGCGTAATGCGAAGAACGATCTGTTGGCCGTGATGAAAGTCGAAGAGTTATATGAGTGGAACCTGGCAAAAGAGGCCCAGTCAGTTTGCGGAACTGAAGACGAGCGTCACCCACTAGTTGCCGAGATGCACGGATGGGGAAAACTCTATGCGTCAGGAAGACTGAGCGTGATTGATCTGCCAAAACACTTCGACTACACAGATCTGCGAATGACGCCGCAGATGGTGCGGCAACGACTCGCTGAAATGGGTCGCGCCAACGTTGTAGCTTTTCAAACACGCAATCCTTTGCACCGTGTGCATGAAGAACTGACGAAGCGAGCCGCCGAAAGTGTCGGTGGTTCTCTGCTCTTGCATCCGGTGGTAGGTCTAACCAAACCTGGTGATGTAGACCATTACACTCGCGTCAGAAGTTACAAGGCCATCTACGACAATCACTATGATCAGGAACAGACAGTATTGAGTTTGTTACCGCTGGCAATGCGCATGGCTGGCCCACGTGAAGCCCTCTGGCACGCGATCATTCGACGTAACTACGGCGTTAACTATTTTATCGTGGGGAGAGACCATGCCAGTCCGGGTTCCGACTCGAAGGGGAAACCGTTCTATGGTCCATACGACGCGCAACACCTCCTGGCAGAACACAGCGAGGAAGTGGGTGTGACGATGATGCCTTTTAACGAGCTGGTCTATTTACCGGACGAAGATCGTTACGAAGAGGGCAACAAGATCACTTCCGATACCAGAACACTCTCTATCTCGGGTTCGAAGGTCCGTGAAGAATACTTGAACGCCGGCAAGTTGCTGCCCGACTGGTTCACCCGTCCTGAAGTTGCTGCAATTCTTGCGAGGTCATACCCGCCCAAGGAGCAACAGGGTTTCTGCATCTGGTTTACCGGGCTTTCAGGCGCCGGCAAATCAACCATCTCCGATGCGTTAACTGAAATGCTGATGGAGTACGGCCGGCAACTGACCATTCTTGACGGCGATGTGGTGCGGACACACCTGTCTCGCGGTCTCGGGTTTAGCAAGGAAGATCGTGATACCAACATCCTGCGCATTGGCTACGTGGCATCCGAGATCGTCAGGCACGGCGGAGCGGTGATTTGTGCAGCGGTCAGTCCTTATCGCGCCGCACGCAATGAAGTTAGAAATATGGTAGGTGCTGAAAACTTCATCATGGCCTACGTCGATACACCGATTGAAGTTTGCGAACAACGTGACATCAAAGGGTTGTACGCCAAAGCGAGACGCGGTGAGGTCAAGGGATTTACCGGTGTGAATGATCCGTATGAAGCGCCGGTTGATCCAGATCTGGTGCTCAAGACGACGGATTGCGCTCCTGAAGAGAATGCGGCTCAGATCATTGCGCACCTCGTTGCGAAAGGATTTCTGCCGGCTTCCAATGGACACCGCCGCACCAGTCTAGACAACCAGTTAATGTAAGACAGACCAACCTTCTCACTTTCCATCCAAATCAGAAAAATGCAGGTACCCGTTCTCGAACGTCAAAGACTGGGAGAGAAGGCGATCTCTCCCAGGTCAGCTTCAGATCTTCTGGTTCTGTCGTCGTCTTTATTGACTGACCGGATGTTTCTTTACACGCGTTTCCTCGATGTCCTAAGCAGCGAGGCCTCCACTCGAGTGTGGGCCACTTCCGCTGACAACCCTCGCTTTCGTGCAACCTGGAACAGTTCACCGGCAGAGGTTGAAGATTTTCCCAAAATTACGGCGTTCCGAGAATTTCCTCACAACTTTTTTCGACGACTGAATGAATTGATCTGGGACTATTGCCAGCTTCCACCCAGCAGGCTAAGTGCCATGCGTCATGTTCGCGATAAGAGTTGGCCAACTTCCCTTCGAGCTCTCAAACTTCCCGCGAGGATCCTTGCTGGCCTTAAGGCCGAGCAGACATTTGAGAACCGGCTTGAAAAGTTGCTGCTTGATTATCCCCGCAGTGCTGAAGCAATCGAGCGTTTGAAGAGAAGGCCACCAACAGTGCTCTTCACCACTGGCCCATTTCAGTTTGAGCAGCCAGCGATAGTTTCCGCGGCAAAGAGCCTGGGTATCCCATCGCTCGCCCTCATTCCTTCCTGGGACAATCTCTCGACCAAGGCGCGCATGGTGTTTAAGCACGATGGATACGTTGTCTGGTCTGAACAGATGAAACGCGAGCTTCATTATTTCTACCCAGACACGCGCGAGCTTCCTGTCTACGTGGTGGGCGCGCCGCAGTTTGATGTCTTCTTTGAAGAGAGTTTCTGGCAAACACGCGCTGAGTTCTGTGCTTCGCAAGGACTACGCCCGGATCTTCCAATCATTCTCTACGCTGTCGGCTCACCCAATTTCCTTCAGGAACATCATGGTGCACTTGAGTTGGCTGAACGAATTCACCGCGGCGATCTGGGTGACGTTCAGATGTTGGTGCGGCCCCACCCCATTCACGACAACGCAGAGATGTCGATGATGTTTCAGCGTTACGAACCCCGCGTCAAACCTCAGCAGACTGCTGAAGCGGGAACGTCATTAGTCGCTCGATCCCAGGATAAGAGTCACATTGAAGAGTGGGTGAATACTTTTCGACATGCTGACGTTGTGGTCAACCTGTCATCAACGACCACGGTTGACGCGGCGATCTTTGATCGACCGGTGGTGAACCTCGATTTTGATCCCGAACCCGGTGGTCCAAATCAAGCACTGGTGAAGGACGTGAATCATTTCTGGACCCACTTCAAACCGGTGGCTGAATCCGGCGGTGTGTGGTTGGTCAACAACTACGACGAGATGGTCACAGCCATCAAGACTTATCTTCGGGAACCGCAACTCCATCAAGAGAAACGACGATGGATTGCCGAGTACGTGTGTGGCTATGTCGATGGGCGATGTGGCGAACGCATGGCGCGTGCAGTTTTGGACTTCGCGGCAACACGACGAGGTCCTCGTTCCTTGTAATCAAGACCCCTTCTATGAATCGCAACGAAAACAATTCAACTTTTGACTGTGTCGTGATCGGTGGGACGACACTCCTCATTCGTTGTGCCGAGATCCTGTCTGACCGGGGACATCGGATTAAGGGGCTGTTTTCGTCTGATCCTTTAATCGTACGCTGGGGTCTCGAAAAGGGCATTGACGTATTCGATCCAGCGAGCATCGAGAAGTTTTTTGAAGAGAACTCGGTTGATTACCTTTTCAGCGTAGTAAACGAACGGATCCTCAGCTCTAAGATTTTGGCCAGCCCACGTCGATTAGCTATCAACTACCACGATGCTCCACTGCCTAGATATGCTGGAACCCATGCGACTTCGTGGGCCTTACTCAATCGAGAAAGGGAACACGGTGTTAGTTGGCACATCGCAA
>DATBMP010000194.1:0-4382 GCA_036554845.1 Pyrinomonadaceae bacterium | reverse complement strand
CGCCATACATAGCTTTTTCGATTTCGGTCTGCATACAACCCTCAACGCAGCGATTTGCGTGGCGCTGATTGTGATTGCGGTCCGAATCATTCCTGAAAAACGATCTGGTCTCGGTCTTCAATCAGCAAACTAACCCTCTGCCCGCCTCGATAACTCTTCCTAAAAACGATGTCCCCTCTCGTTCGCTTGGCAACAACTCTGGTTGCATTGATTGTGTGCTTGTGTGCTTTCGCAGCCGCAGGCAGAGCGGGCTTCTCGCGGTTTTTGATCGAAGAATCACTGACGAACAACAGTGCCACCGAAGCGAACGAAGCCGTCCGGCTCGCGCCAGATGACCCCCAGGTACATTTCGCTCGTGGAGTACTTCTGCGTTCGAACGGAGAACTTGCTGAAGCCATCGTTAGCTTCAAACGATCGATTGAGCTGCGGCGATTGGATACTTCAGCGTGGTTGGAACTGGGGAAAACCTACCAGGCCAAAGGCGATCTCAAGGCGGCCATAGATGCTTTTTCAGTAGGTGTACAAGTCGCTCCCTATTACGCGGAACCCCGTTGGTTGCTCGGCAATTCTCTGCTGAACAATGGACAAACTGTTGAGGCCTTTCGTGAGCTTCGAGTGGCAGCTCAAAGTGATCCGGAATTACTTCAACCAGTTATCGAGTTGGCATGGAAAGCATTCGGTGGAGTTCCACAAAGAGTCGTTGAAGCAATCGAACCAAAAACCGAGCCTGCTCGAGTCACTCTTGGGTCTTTTTTGATCAAAGAGAATCAGATGAAGGAAGGACTCGAGTTATTGAGCTCCGCTGGTCGCGCAGCCGACTACGATCGATGGCGATTGATGGTCCAACTGATCGAGCAACACCGGTACTGGGACGCAGCCGATGTTACCAACACGCGAACAGTTTCGATCCAAAAGGGAGTGTTCACAGATGGCAACTTTGAACACAAAGAGCTTTCGACGCGGATCGGTTTTGGTTGGCAAATTCAATCCGAGCCCGGGAGTACGCGAATTGAGTTGTCAAAAGAGAAGGCTAACAGCGGATCGCGTTCGCTCAGTGTGATGTTTACTGGAGTTGCCAATGACGAAACTGAATTTGTGAAACAGTTAGTTCTCCTGGAACCTGGCAGCAGTTACCGATTGACGTTCGCGGCTCGATCATTCGAACTCGAGTCAGATGGTCCACCAGCCGTTTCTGTAATCGAAGCGGGCCCAAGTGGCCGGGTTCTCGTCGCATCTCATCCGTCCTTCAAAGGCACGACAGATTGGAACAGTTACGAGGTCGAATTCACGACTTCCGACAACACTCAAGCAGCATATGTCGTCCTTCGCCGACAAAAATGTCAGACGGAAGTTTGCCCTATCTTCGGCACCCTCTGGCTCGATAACTTCTCGCTAACCAAACTCTAAAAGCGGTCCATGGAAAGCAAAGCTCTCTTAAGTCCACCGTTTGCTGCGACATCCGGTGAGCCCGAAGTCGCATTCATTCGCATTCAACCGTCGAGCGGGTGGGTCGCACTGAGAATAAAGGAGCTGTGGACGTATCGCGAGTTGCTCTACTTCCTGGTTTGGCGCGACGTCAAAGTTCGTTACAAGCAGACGGCACTTGGTGCTACCTGGGCCATCATTCAGCCACTGATGACGATGGTCGTGTTCACCCTGTTCTTCGGACGTCTGGCAAAGATCCCATCTGATGGCGTGCCATACCCGATCTTCAGTTTTGCGGCGCTGGTGCCCTGGATGTTTTTTGCTAACGGTCTTACTCAGTCGTCGAACAGCTTGGTGGGAAGCGCAAACCTGATCACCAAGGTCTACTTTCCACGTTTGACTATTCCCATCGCTACCGTGCTTTCCGGCGTCGTTGATTTTGTACTGGCTTACGTTGTGCTACTGGGCATGATGTTGTTCTACGGCATCGCGCCAACCGCAAACGTTCTCTGGTTACCTCTATTCCTGCTGCTCGCCGTCGTCACAGCACTTGGTGTTGGCATGTGGTTGTCAGCAATGAACGTACAGTTTCGCGATGTGCGATTCGTAGTTCCCTTCATTGTCCAGTTCTGGCTTTTGGCCACTCCAATTGCCTACCCCAGCAGTCTGTTATCCGAACCCTGGCGCACGTTGTATGGGCTTAACCCGATGGTTGGCGTAGTTGAGGGTTTCCGCTGGGCCATGCTTGGAACGAACACCCCGCCGAGAGCTTCGATCATCGTCTCATCCGTAGTAGCGCTGATACTTCTGCTCTCCGGCTCTTTCTACTTCCGCCGCATGGAAAAGACCTTTGCGGACGTGGTTTAAGTCTTGAACTTCCGACAACTACTAAACATCTCCCGCGAACCGACCGACGCTCGCTGTTTGATCATCGGTGAAGTTGCACAATCGCACGATGGCAGTTTGGGAATGGCCCATTCCTTTATCGACGCCATTGCTAATGCAGGCGCCGACGCGGTCAAGTTTCAAACTCACATTGCCGCGGCCGAAAGCACTCCTGCTGAACCCTGGCGTGTGAAGTTTAGCCGGCAGGATGCCACTCGGCATGACTACTGGAAACGAATGGAATGGACCAGGGAGCAATGGCTCGGGCTCAAGTCTCACGCTGAAGAACGCGGACTATTGTTCCTGAGTTCGCCCTTCTCAAAAGAGGCCGTTGAGTTGTTGGAAGAGATAGGAATCAAGGCTTGGAAGATCGCTTCGGGCGAAGTTTCAAACACTCCTCTCTTCAAAAGAATCGCTGCTACGAAACTTCCAGTTCTGCTTTCCACCGGAATGAGTCCACTGGCGGAGATTGATCGAGCGGTGCAGGAAATCACTTCCAACGACCTTCCTTTGTTAGTGATGCAGTGCACCTCCTCGTATCCCTGCCCGCCAGAGAAAGTTGGTCTCAACCTTATTCCGCTTTTCCGTGAACGATACAGATGCGCGGTGGGCCTTTCGGATCACTCTGGAACGATCTACGCGGGGTTGGCCGCAGCCATGCTCAACGCAGACGCGGTGGAAGTGCATGTTGCGCTCAGTCGCGAAATGTTTGGTCCGGATGTGCCGGTTTCGATCACTCCTCCTGAATTAAGGCAGCTAGTCGATGGCATCCGCTTCATCGAGAAGATGAATTCGAATCCCGTTGATAAGGACCAGGTTGCGGGGGACATGTCTTCGCTCAGAGACATGTTCACTAAGAGTTTAGTTGCACGAGTGGATCTGAAGGCAGGTGTTCTCTTGCGCGAAGAACACTTGCAAGCAAAAAAGCCAGGGACAGGTATCGCAGCATCACGTCTTCCTGAACTCGTAGGTGCCAAGTTGCGCCGCGACGTTAAGGCCAATGAGTTACTTCAGGAAGCAGACGTTGAAGGGATGAACGCATGAGAAATGGAAAGCGCAAGGTTTGTGTTGTAGTTACTGCACGACCCAGCTATAGCCGTATCAAGACGGCACTTCAGGCAATTCAAAAGCATCCTTCGTTGAAGTTGCAATTGGTTGTAGCGGCCTCAGCTTTGCTGGATCGCTACGGTACTGCGATCCATTACATGGAAGAGGATGGATTCGATATCGCGGCCCGCGTGTACATGGTTCTCGAAGGCGCTAACCCAACCTCAATGGCCAAGACGACGGGCCTCGGACTACTTGAACTGGCAACTGTCTTTGACAACCTTAAACCAGACGTCGTTGTCACCATCGCTGATCGCTACGAAACATTGGCAACGGCAGTTGCTGCGTCATACATGAACCTGCCTGTTGCACACGTTCAGGGTGGTGAAGTAACTGGATCGATTGATGAGAAAGTTCGGCACGCCGTAACCAAACTCGCAGACATGCATCTCACTTCAACTGAGAAGGCAGCCGAACGCGTGGTGAGAATGGGAGAGAATGCAGATCACGTCTTCGTAACAGGCTGTCCTTCGATCGATCTCGCCGCGGACGTCCTACGTGATCCCACGCTTACTTTTGATCCAATAGAACAGTACGGCGGAGTAGGTGCTGATCTTGATTTGCGCGCTGGCTATCTTGTTGTGATGCAACATCCGGTTACAACTGAATTCGACCAGGCCAAGAGGCACATCACAGAGACGCTGCATGCAGTTCGTGACAGCGGCACACCAACCCTTTGGTTCTGGCCCAATGTGGACGCAGGATCAGACGGAACCTCAAATGGCATACGCCAATTCCGGGAAAGCCATCATCCGGACAACATTCGTTTCTTCAAGAACATGGCGCCCACAGATTTCCTGCGTCTCCTCTACAACAGCAAATGCTTGATCGGTAACTCGAGCGTGGGCATACGAGAATGTTCTTACCTCGGCGTCCCAGTTATCAACATTGGTTCGCGTCAGTCGGGACGCGATCGCGGACGAAACGTTGTCGACGTTGAATACGAACGCACACTGATCGGCGAG
>DATBMP010000100.1:0-4180 GCA_036554845.1 Pyrinomonadaceae bacterium | reverse complement strand
CTGGTACCAACGTCGAGAAGTTGGGCCGTCACGCGCAAGCGATCTCCGGAACGCAAAAAGCTCGCGGTCAATATCGCATCAACGCCGAGTTCTTTTCCCGCTGCCGCAGGATCAACTGCTTTGCCCTGGTACTTCACAATTACTGATGAAGCCCGCACGACCAACGAACGGACACGAGCGAGTTCGGTGATCACAGCATCCGCTAACGAGAATTCATAGAACGCACTTTCGCCATCGTTACCCAGGTTCTTGAAAGGAAGGATAGCGACACTCTTTCGATCACGATCGGCGACAGAGGTGGGAGTTTCATGTCCACCAGGTCCGGACGCTGCGCGAGGCGCGGATGTCGGTTCGGCTCCGGTAACACTTTTGAGCCAACGTAAAGCTCGCGATACGGGACCTTGCGAGTTGAGATGCCGTGGCGCAACCGGAGCGAGCTCGATACCCGATGGTGCACCTAATTCTCGCGTCACTGCGACCAGATCGTCGCGAAACTGGGCCACCTTCTGATAACGGTCGTTCGGATCTTTGGCCAACGCCTTATCGAGAATCTGTTGTAAGCGCACCGGGAAAGGGCCTGGTCTGGCTTCGGCAAGTGGAACAGGATCCTCATGCAAGACAGCGTGTCGTACATCTACCGCGGTCTTACCTCTGAAGGGCCAAAAGCCAGTGAGCATCTCGTACAGCAAAACGCCCGCCGAAAAAATGTCTGCGCGCGAATCCACTCGATCACCACGCGCCTGCTCCGGTGCGGCATAGGTTGCAGTGCCGTAGGGAACACCAACCTCAGTTAATTCAGTGTGGTGAATGCCCGAAGTTCTAGCCGCGTCTTCGTCAAGTAATTTTGCCAAACCGAAATCGAGTACTTTTACCTGGCCCTTACTCGTAACCATCACATTTCCGGCCTTAATATCTCGATGAACAATTCCCGACGCATGGGCCACCGCCAGCGCATCGGCGGTTTGGATGGCGATCGACAGTGCGCTTTCCACTTCTAACGGCTTTCCGTTTACCAACTGCCGCACATTACGACCTTCGACGAACTGCATAACAATAAAATGAATGCCGTTGATCTCATTCAGATCAAAGATGGTGCAGATGTTTGGATGGTCCAAAGCAGAAGCGAGACGTGCTTCTCGTTCAAATCGTTTCAGGTTTGCTTCTTTGGTGGTGAGTTCTGCTGGTAAGACTTTGATAACAACGGTGCGACCGAGTTTTGAATCGATGGCGCGGTACACGGTCCCCTGCCCGCCCGCACCGATCTTTTCGAGAATCTTGTAATTCCCCAGTGTTGTTCCGACCATTTGTTTGGTGCGCTATTTAACCCCAGAAACATTGCCGATTGCCAATTAAGAACATTGCCGATTGCCAATTGCCGATTGCCAATTGATCGTTGGGTCGCGTCCGATTCAACAAGCAATCAAATGGCAATCAACAATCGACAATCAAACTCAATCGGCAATCTACAATAGGCAATCGGCAATCAAACTCAATCGAGAATACTAATTCTGCACCAGTCCCATCTGCCAGAGCATGTATGCGTAGTCGAAAGCGACTTCTCTCAGATAATCATAACGCCCCGAAGAACCACCATGACCTGCACCCATGTTTGTTTTCAGTAGCAGCGGGTTCTGATCCGTCTTCATCGCGCGCAGCTTAGCCACCAGTTTAGCGCCTTCCCAGTACGGCACCTGGCTATCGTTAAGTGAGACCTTCACCAGGATTGAGGGGTAGTTCTTTGCCTCGATATTGTCGTAGGGAGAGTACTTCTTCATGTACTCGAATGCGGCCTTCTCGTTCGGATTACCCCACTCGATGTATTCACTTGTGGTAAGTGGAAGACTGGCATCGAGCATCGTGTTCAGCACGTCAACGAACGGGACCTGTGAAACGACTGCTTTGAACAAGTCAGGTCTCATGTTAGTTACTGCACCCATCAATAGACCACCGGCACTGCCACCTTGAATCACCAGCCGATCAGTCGATGTGTATTTGTTCTTGACCAGGTGTTCCGCGCTCGCAATAAAGTCGGTGAACGTATTCATCTTGTTCATCATTCTTCCTGCTTGCCGCCATTCTTCTCCCATCTCGCCGCCGCCACGAATATGAGCGATCGCGTAGATCACGCCGCGGTCAAGCAAGCTCAAACGATTCGACGAAAATGTTGGCGACATCGAAGCGCCGTATGATCCATAGCCATAAAGCAATAGTGGCGCCTTGCCATCCATCTTCACGCCTCGCTTGTAGACGATCGATAGTGGGATCTTGGTGCCGTCGCTGGCGGTGGCAAAGACACGCTCTGAAGCATAGTTCTTGCGATCAAATCCACCGGGTACTTCCGTCTCTTTCAGTAAGGTCGATTGCTGCTTGTTCATGTCGTAATCAAAAACCGAACTGGGAGTAACCAGTGATTGATAACGATATCGAACGACGTTGGTGTCAAACTCGCGGTTGGCGTCAAGACCGACCGCATAAACCGGTTCGGGATACTTGATGCGATGTGACTTGCCGGTTTTGAAGTCGTAGACGCGCAGGTTTTGCAGTCCGCCTTCCCATTCCGAAATCACGGCATGGTTGGCAAAAAGACTGATGTCTTCAACTTTCACAGCCGGTTGATGAGCGATGAACTCTTTCCAGTTCTTCTCTGATGGATCGTCAACAGGCGCAGTCACGATTCGGAAGTTCTTTGCACCCTTGTTGGTGCGGATGTAGAAGAGATTTCCGTGATGATCAACGTCGAATTCATGGTCCGGCTGACGCGCCAGGATCAACTTGGGTGCGGCCGTGGGGTTTTCCGCTGGAAGGTAGCGAAACTCTGTCGAAGTCTTGGCATACGAGCCAATGAAGATGATCTTCTTATCGCGAGAGCGTCCGCCAAAAACATCAAACAGTTCATCCTTCTCTTCGAATACCAATTCCGGCTGGTCACTTCCGAGCGCGAAACGGAAGAACTTGTCTGACCGTTTTGTGACAGCATCTTCAGTAGTGAAGAAGATATGCTTGTTGTCGGTGGACCACATGACGTTGCCGACTCGTTCAAAAGTGTGCGGCAAGAGCTGGCCCGTGCGCAGATCTTTGATCTGCAACTTGTATTGACGGTACCCGGTTGTATCGGTGGAATACGCTAAAAGATTTCCATCATCGCTGACCGAGAACGTTCCGATGCTGAAGAACTTGAAACCTTTTGCCAGTTCATTCTGATCGACAAGTACCTCTTCCTTGGCTTCCAGGCTGCCCTGTTTGCGACAGAAGATGGGGTACTGTTTTCCCTGCTCAGTGCGCGTGTAGTAGAAGTAGTTGCCATAGCGATAAGGAACGCTCGTGTCCGTCTCTTTAATATGGCCCACCATCTCTTTGTAGAGTTGCTCTTGCAGCGCTTCGGTAGGCTTCATCATAGAGTCGGTGTAAGCGTTTTCCGTTTCCAGGTAGGAGATCACCTCCGGGTTCGTTTTCTCACGAAGCCAGAAGTAATTGTCGACCATGGTTTCGCCGTGAATCTTTGTAGTTTTAGACTTCTTCTCTGCCATTGGTGGTTTTGGATTGGGACTCTTTCCGTTCCCGTTGATCTGCGCAACAACAACAACGTTGCCGGGTGAAAAAATTGAAAGCGAAAGAACGAGCATCAGGGTCTTAAGAGTTTTCATAGCGGGCCTTCTTTTGAGCAACATAAGAGTTAAGGGCACTGTTGCCACGCGAGGATGGCATTCCAGAATGGTTTCGGACGTCAGGTCTAAACTAGCTGTACAGGAGTTTTGTGGGCACCGGCACCCGGCCGGTTTAATCGTGGACCGTTCAGCCCCGAGGGGGATTGCCCCAGCCTGAACCTTTGTACTTTCCATCTTCAACGATGCAGGGAACCGTCGGGTCTCCTCCCGAATAGGCAAACATCTCCGCGCGTCGGGCGCGGTCGTTTTGCGCATCGTATTCCGTGAAAGGGATCCCTTCCGAGTCGTAAAACTCTCGTGCCTGCTGGCAATAGGGACACCCCGGCTTTATGTAAATAACAAGGGCCAAGTATGTAACCTCCGTGGTTGGTAGTTTAGCAACGCGGGTATGGAGTTGAGAAGCGCAGTGGGGGTTGTTGGAATTTCGGATTGCGGATGCGGATTGGGAATTGGGGATTGGGGATTTGGGATTTGGAAATTGGGATTTGGGATTTCGGATTTCGGATTTCGGATTT
>DATBMP010000024.1:0-13060 GCA_036554845.1 Pyrinomonadaceae bacterium | reverse complement strand
GATTGTCACTTTCGATCAAGGATCTTGAACCAAACGCTTGGGACAAGTTCGTGAGCGAGCATGCCCCGGGAGATGTTGTTCGAGGAAAGATCGCCCGCTTTGCAAACTTTGGTGCCTTCGTTGAGCTTGACGATAATCTGGAAGGACTCTGTCATATCTCTGAACTTTCCGAAGAGCGGGTAGCCAAGCCTGAGGACGTGGTCCAACTCGGCCAGGAGATGGACTTTAAAATTCTCAGAATTGATGTCGAGAGTAAGAAGATCGGATTGTCTGCTCGTGCCGTCGGCAAAGATGAGCCGGTTGTCGACACCAAGATCTACTCCTCGGAAGTGGGGAGCGGCATGGCGTCTCTAGGTGAATTGGCAGACTTCGGTCTTGGTCGTTCAACCACAGCCACTGAGTCAGAGGAAGATCAGAAGTAAATAGCGAATGAGATAGACCCCGCACCCGACTAATGCGAATGCTAGTCTTCAGCGGGGTCTATGCTTGTCTGTAATGTAGCCCAGATGGACCATACCGAGTTGCTCAAAGTCTTGCCCGGCGCGATTGTTTTCTGATAGTGTGAGCACGCCTCGCCATTATTACTTCGCACATTGCACTTCGGCCATCGGGACTCATTAGTTGAGCATGAACCATCTTTTATAATTTGAGGTGATGCATGACAAAAGCGGAGCTCGTCGAAGACGTTGCCAGGGCGGCAGAACTCACTAAGAAGGATGCAGAGCGTTTGGTGGAGATTGTCTTTGAGAGCATCATCGAAACCTTGAATCAAGGCGAGAAGATTGAGCTTCGGGGTTTCGGTAGTTTCCGCGTGCGTGAACGTGGAGCTCGACGCGGCAGAAATCCTAAAACTGGAGATCCCGTGAGCATTCCCGCCAAAAGAGTCCCCTACTTCAAACCAGGGAAAGAACTCAAAGAGCTTATTAACGACGACAGTGCTCAATCCTTACCCGCATCAGAGAATTCTCTGGCAGTCTCTCCCGAAGGTACCCGGCAACCACCCATACTCTAACTCTTAGAGGAGCATCAATTGGAAAGGTTATGGAGTCCCTGGAGAAGCCAGTATGTCGCTTCCGGTGGAGGCGGATCTGCGCAAGGCCGCTGCCTGTTCTGCGAGATTCCCTCGGACCCGGCTAAAGATGAAGAGAACCTTGTTGTTCATCGCGCCGCACTTAACTACGTCCTTCTGAACTTGTTCCCATACGTCAGCGGCCACCTGCTGATTGTCCCATACGACCACATTCCCACTCTCGACTCTGCTTCAAAGCCTATCACCGACGAGCTGATGGATCTGACAAAGCGAAGCCAAACCATTCTGCGCGAGGTCTATCAACCTGATGGATTTAATGTGGGGATGAATCTAGGAGCAGCTGCCGGCGCCGGCGTGGCGGACCATATTCACATGCACGTTTTGCCGCGGTGGAACGGTGATACAAACTTTATGACTACAGTTTCCGAAACAAGAGTGCTTCCAGAAGATCTCAAAGCTACCTACCAAAAACTCCGCGGCCGCTTCGAAAGCTGACCAACTATTTCATGGTTTTGCGCGTAATCGCCTCGTCTTCAACTTCACCACTCTCATTGATCGGAACTTCTGAAGCCTTGCTGTAACCAATCCCCCGTTCTTCACTATCAATCTCACTTTCCGGAAGCTTGGCTAACGAGTCTGAAAGTGTTGGAGGATTAAAGCCAGGGTAATCGATTCGTGCGTGATAGATCGCGGTGAGCGCACTGATTATTGCCTCACGGATTGTCGTGAGTTCTCGAAGGCTGAGATCGCATTCGTCCAGCTGTCCATCGCTAACAATGGCATCAACGATCTTCATTACGATGATACGAATGTTCTCGGGATCGGGACGCGCCAGGGATCGCGCTGCAGCTTCGCACGAATCCGCGATCATCATGATCGCTGCCTCTTTGAACTGTGGTTTTGGACCAGGGTAACGAAAATCATGTTCATCGACGACTTCACCGGGCTTTGCTAGCGCCTGGGCTTTACGCAAAAAGAAGTGCAGTGTCCGGGTCCCGTGATGCTGTGGAATGAAGTCGGCAATCTTGGCAGGCAGACCAATCTCTTTTGCCAGACGTGACCCGTAGGTCACGTGACTCGTAATAATCTTGGCACTCTGCGAAGGCCGCAGTCTGTCGTGCGGATTGTCTCCTTGCTGGTTCTCTACAAAGTATTCTGGTGCTGCTAACTTTCCGATGTCGTGATAAAGCGCTCCGATGCGAGCTAGTAGCGGATTCGCACCGACAGCGCGCGAGGCATCCTCGGCGAGTTGGCCCACTGCATGAGAATGTTGATTTGTTCCCGGAGCTCTGATGGCCATCTGGCCAAGTACAGGTAAGTCCGCGTTTGACAGTTCCAGCAACTTCACATCAGTCAGAATTCCAAAGACCGATTCATTAATCGGCAGGCCTCCCGCAGTGAAAACCGCGGATAAAAGTCCGCCGGCGAAAGCGCATCCCACTGCCAGCAGTACAAGTTTGAAGGTAAATACCTGCTCGGTATAAGCGATCAGCGCCAGGGCCATCACAATGTTCACGCCAGCTATGAACAACCCTGCCAGGGTCACCGATTGGCGTTCGCGATATCGACCAATTCCGTAAACAGCAGCCGCGCATGAGATCAGTGCATAGATGGCCTTTTGCATGCCCGTTGGAGCTAGCATGCCGGCGTAGATTGCGGACACGACTCCAGTGAGGAATGCGAGTTGGGTATCGATCAGTATCGCGACCAGGAGTGCGGCGGCCGCGAACGGAATCGCGAAGTTCCAAATACTTGAGTCAGTTAGTGGGGCCTGGTAGAACCGCAGCGCTATGCTGTCTCCAAAAGTGAAACCCACCTTCATCAAAGCCGTTTGCACTACGATCGCGGAACCAACCAATGCAAAAGCTTTTCTCTTCGAGAGCGTCAGAGCGGCAGTGCTGCTTCGGTGCTCCGTAAACTTCCAAACTGCCCAGTAGATAGCAGCAACGAGAAAGAGAAGGCCGATGACATTCTGCCAGGGCCGCCCACGGTTGCCGGTGCTTTTAACTGCTGCGAATTGGGCCAACATCCCGGGCGTGACTGAATCGCCTTCTCGCGCAATGACCTGATTACGCTTAAGCGAAATAACGACTGGTTGAACTTTACTCGCTTCAGCTTCGCGTGCGGTCGCAGTCGCGGTTTGATCAAGTAGTACGTTAGGACGAACTAGCGGCGAAATCGCTTCAAAGAGGGCGACCTTTTCTTCCTGCGTCCAACCTGGTAACCCAAGTATGCGAAGTTCCAAATTACGACGAGCGGTCGACAACGGAACCATGCGGGCACGGGGGTCAGTGACGATCATGTGTCCCGCCGGATTGCGAACATCGACCATGATGATTTCCTGTCGAAGTCGTTCTGCCTCGGTGTCGTCGTAGATATAGCGATCGCCAATCTCGCGGATCAAGTTTGTGAGGCGATCAAGTGCTCCGTCATCAAACTGGTGGGCGATAATTGCGCGCGCAACTGATTGATTACCTTCTCCGGTCCAGTGCGCGTTTCCAGTTTCCTGGTGGTTTTTTAGATCCATCCAGGCCGCGCGGAAACTCTGCGCGGATGTTTCACCTCTTGATGAGTCGTAGTTGAAGGTTGAGCGTGTCGCCTCTCTGGCGGCATTTTTACGCCGCTCAGTTTCCGCAATATCAACAGTTGTGATGTCGGCTGGGGCAAATACGGCCCGCTTTACGACTGAACCTTCGCTGTAGTCTTCGATAGAATCCGAAGAGAAATTGGTAACTAGTAGCAACGTCGTGACGATTACGAGGAATGCGAAGCCGACGTAGAGACGCGTTTGTGGTCGGAAGAATTCAAACGGTCTCATCATCCAGCGCACGAAAGTATCGCGTGCCTGGCTAAACGGAGTTGTGAATCGCGGACGAAGACCCATGGCTAATTGGCAGCGTGGAACTGTTGTGGTCCACTGCTGAAATCGCGCGCTAACAATGATCCGGCTTTTTCCAACAACGACTGAAGTGAACGTGCATCCAACGCAGAAATGGCTACCACCTCGCGTCGGCCTTCCTGTCCCACCTGTTTCAATAAGGAATCCATCAGAGTCGGCTCAACCAGATCACTCTTGTTCAGTACAAGGAGAGTTGGAATCTCGATCAAATGCAGATCAGCGAGAATTCTTTCCACTGATTCAATCTGCTGCATAAATCTCGGGTTGTAAGCGTCCACCAAATGTATAAGAAGGCTGCTGTCTCCGATCTCTTCAAGCGTGGCGCGGAAAGCTGAAAGCAGATCCGGAGGCAGGTCGCGAATAAAACCGACGGTGTCGTTGATAATTACTTCCTGCTCTCGAGGCAGACGTAACCGCCTCGAAGTTGGGTCAAGCGTTGCAAACATCCGTTGTTCGGCGCTGACACTACTGTTTGTCAGAGTATTGAGCAATGTCGATTTGCCAGCGTTGGTGTAGCCGACGATCGAGATAACCGGCAGTGCGTTTCGACGACGTTCCTTGCGCCGTTCCTGCCGTCGCAGCCGCTGAGTTTCAATCTCTTTCTCGAGACGGTTGATGCGATCGCGCACACGACGACGATCGGTTTCCAGTTTTGTTTCGCCGGGTCCTCGTCCACCGATCCCACCTGCCAACCGAGAGAACGCCGAATCCTGACCCGCGATCAGCCGGGGCAAAAGATACTTCAGCTGGGCCAACTCAACCTGGATCTTACCTTCACGTGATTGAGCACGTTGGGCAAAGATATCGAGGATTAACTGTGATCGATCCACGACCTTCAGATCCGTTGCTTCAGAGAGTGAACGAACTTGAGCAGGCGTTAGTTCACGGTCGAAGAGGAGCATGTCCGCGCCCAATTGGAGCGCGCGAATCAAGAGTTCATCAAGTTTGCCGCGCCCCACAACGGTTCGAGGATCGATAGCCGGTCGGCGTTGAATAATCTGGTCCTGGACCACAACGCCCGCAGAAGTTGCCAATTCATTTAATTCAGCCATCGATTCCTCAGCGGAATCAAGTGACCCTGTCGTCACGTTCACCAGAATCGTGCGATCACGAACCGCAGCTGTTCTGCCGCTGCGGCGGTTTCGTGCCATTTCATCTTCAAGCGAGTTGATCAGTTCAAGAAAATCCTGGTCCAACTGGGAAGCAATCTGTGGTTTTAGAAATGTGTAAGACTGAGTTGTGCCGCCGTTTCCCGTTTCGCCGGCGGGAATGGGCAGCAAGTGTGCGGCTTGGACCATACCCGGAAGGCCGGTATCAGGCTCAACTGCAACCGCCGCCATCAAATCGAGACGCAGCAATGCCAGGTCAGTCAGGTCGTCCTGCGTCAAATCTTCGCCGCGAAGATGTGTATGCACACAACGAAGCCCGCGAAAGCGACCCTCAGCAACACGCATACGTTTGAAGTCCGGTAGTTCAATGCGACGGTTGTCTCCCACCATGACGTATTGCACGTGCCCTTTACGATCAATCAGCGCGCCGATTTGACGCCTGGTGTCGTGGGACAACTCGCTGAGCTGCCGAGCAAATTCGGGAGTCACGATCTGGTGAGGAGGTATTCGCCGCGTATAGAGTTTTTCTATTCGCCGAAGTTGATTTGGTTTGAGCCCCAGAGTGTTTCCTAAGACACTAGTGATGGTCCATTCCTCCCCTCTTGCTCTGATGCAGCGAGTGCACAGAGATACTTAGTCGGTCTTTGATAAGCCGCTGATTGAGTGCAACGGATTGAAGTTACAGGAGGAGTGCGGCGAGCGGCGGGATTCGAACGCTGAAGGTAAACAACTATTCTCGCTATTGCTTCGTTTGCTCGCTTGAGCATTACAGTACTGAGCGCGTAAACCTCTCTTGATAACCCTGACCTAAACCTGAGCCTCGTGCTGCTGTGATTACGAGGTGAATTATAACATAGAGGAAACAGGGCAATTAGACAGTGCGTAGGCCAGTGGTTATCATGACTCGCTTTTCTACAACCCGAGTGAACCAGCCTTCAAATAGGACTTAGCTTAGCCCTAAACTGAACCCATGTCCGCAGCAGGCAACATCATCAAAGTTGATCCGGAATTTGGTATTGCCGGTGGTGAGGTCAGTATCCAATGTGAGGGATTTGACACGAGCGATCCAGCTCGATGCGCCGTCTGGTTTGCTCAGGAACGGGCTCCAATCGTAGCTCTGGGACCTCGGCGCGTGTTGGCGTTGGTTCCGGAGATTAAACGTGGCGGGAAAGTCTCAGTGAGGTTGGAGAGTAAGGGAGGGGAAAGTGGAGGGGTTGACTTTTTAGTAGCCCAACGACTTGCTGAAGACCTACATCCAGTAGCGAACCCTGCTTTCGATCCTGACGATGAATCACTCTTTGTCACGCGTTCGGGCCCGCGTGGTGAACAACTACCAGTGACTCTGTTCCGTATTGATTTGGAGGGAAATGTTACCGAGTTCTCCGGCGACATCGCGAACCCCACTGGAATTGCTTTCGATCAGTCGGGACAGATGTATGTCACAAGTCGACTTGACGGAACTGTCTATCAAGTATCGCCTTTCAAAGAAGTGTCACCCTTTGCGCGCAACTTAGGAATCGCGACAGGCATTGCCTTTGACAAAGCCGGGATCATGTATGTTGGCGATCGCAGCGGCACGATCTTTCGTGTTGATGGAGTGGGAGACGAACAAGCATGGGCCCAACTTGAGCCTTCAGTTTCTGCATATCATCTTGCATTTGGTCCTGACGATGCACTTTACGTAGCTGGTCCAACCGTAACCAGCTACGACTCGATCTATCGAATTGATGCGGATGGTGAAGTTAGCGTCTTCTATCGAGGGTTAGGACGACCTCAAGGACTTGCTTTCGATCAGAGTGGGAATCTTTATGTGGCTGCATCCATTGCTGGACGTCGAGGAATCGTTCGAATTTCACCTGACGCCTCACAAGCGGAGGTGTTCGTTGCGGGAATGAATCTCGTAGGTCTGGCGTTTAGTTCATCAGGCGAGTTAGCCGTCGCCTCCATCGATAGTGTCCACCGACTGTCGTTATCTATTAAGGGGTTGCTCCCATTCAATGAATGAAGGGCACTTCAGTCTCAACGAACATATTTCCTAGTTTTGACACTCTCTGGACGTCTTTGTTAACGTGGCCCGTCCCATTTTGCTGACGACGGCATTTATTGTGAGTTCCGGTCTAATTCCCCAATTAGTGATCTACATGGTGGTGCTGCTTTTTGCGATCTCCGCACACGAAGCTGCCCACGCCTGGATGTCAAACAGATTTGGCGACGATACGGCCCGTTTGCTGGGGCGGATCACGCTGAATCCGAATGCTCACATCGATCCCATCGGCACTCTATTAATCCCCATCGTCGGTTTTATCTTAGGAAACATTGGCGGAGCTGCGGCGCGTATTCCCCTGATTGGTTGGGGGAAACCCACACCCGTCAATCCTTTGAGATGGCGCAACAAGTCACTTGCCAATGTGATGGTTTCGGCTGCCGGGATTATGGCGAACCTCTTCATCGCGATTTGTGCATTCGTGATCATTAAGGTTCTGTTGATGACGGGTTGGTTTGCACTGATACCAGAATCGTTTAGAGAACCCGTTACTCTATTCCTGGAATTTCTTTTGACGATGAACATTTCTCTGGCGGTGTTCAATCTGCTGCCGTTTCCACCACTCGATGGCAGTAAGATCCTCGAGACCTTTCTGCCGGAAAGTATGCAGCCGTTGTTAGCGACGATGGAGCAGTACGGATTCATTATCCTGATGATCCTTATCTACGTCGGATTTTTTGGAGCAATCATGCGTCCAGTGATGAGGTTCGTCGATTATCTGCTTTTTCTTGGACTGTAGATTTCAAGCGAAGTTGAGTCGCACACTAGTATCAAGACGATGGCCAAAAGAATCTTCAGTGGGGCTCAGCCAACCGGCAGCGTTCATCTCGGCAATTATCTTGGTGCACTTCGCAACTGGGTCGCACTGCAGCATGAGTACGAAAGTTTTTTCTGCATCGTCAATCTCCACGCCATAACTGTTCCCCAGGATCCAAAAGTTCTCGCAAGCAAGGCGCGAGAATTGGCGCGGATCTATCTTGCCGTGGGAATCGACCCGAACGTGTCTACAGTCTTCATTCAGTCAGACGTGACCGAACACACTGAACTGACCTGGATCCTCAACTGTGGTGCGCGCATGTCTGAACTCGAACGCATGACTCAGTTCAAAGACAAAGCGAAGAAGCAGCAGGAGAATGTGAGTGTTGGTCTGTTTGATTACCCGGTGTTGATGGCGGCTGACATTCTGTTGTACCAAACCGATCTGGTTCCTGTCGGTGAAGATCAAAAACAGCATCTGGAACTGACGCGGGATTTGGCGATCCGGTTTAATCGCGATTATGGCGAAACGTTTCGTGTTCCAAATCCCTTTATTCCCAAGGTCGGCGCGCGCATCATGTCTTTGTCGGATCCGACAAAGAAGATGTCCAAGTCTGATGACGACCCGGTTGGTTGTGTCATGCTCATGGATGATGCCGACACGGTTAGCAAAAAGTTCAAACGTGCGGTGACGGATTCAGGAACCGAGATTCGTTTTGATGCGAGTCGCCCGGCGATCACCAATTTACTCACGATCTATCAGCTGATGACTGGCCAGACACCGGAAAAAATCGAATCGAATTTTTCTGGCAAGGGCTATGCTCAACTGAAACAGGAACTAGCAGAAGTTACTGTCGAGTTTCTCAAACCATTCCAGGACCGGGTGCGAGCGATTAGCGACCAGGATTTGACGCGAATTCTGGCGCAGGGTCGCGACAAGGCAAAGACCATTGCCCGTCATACAATGAATGACGTGCTGGCGAAGTTGGGGTTGGAAGGTGCGGGAACTGAATAGTGTCTGTCATGGAAGATTCTCCGAAAATGGCCGCAGAGAAGACTGAGCAGGACGCGCAGGCGCCGCTGCGTGTGGCTGGTTCGATTCCTGAACTTGTTGCTGACCAATCAAGCGACGAACTCAAGATCGTCATGGGCGAGTTTGAGGGTCCGCTCGATCTGCTGCTCCATCTCATTCGTCAGGAGCAGGTCAGTATCTACGACATTCCCGTGGCTCGAATCACCGACGAATATCTTCGTTACCTAAAGTTGATGCAGGAGCTCGATATAGCTGTAGCAGGTG
Source organism: Pyrinomonadaceae bacterium (assembly GCA_036554845.1). Taxonomy (GTDB): domain Bacteria; phylum Acidobacteriota; class Blastocatellia; order Pyrinomonadales; family Pyrinomonadaceae; genus PSRF01. The sequence continues at coordinate 3,925 of DATBMP010000024.1, read as the reverse complement.
ATTTCCTTGTCATGGCCGCCACGCTGATCGAACTAAAGACACGAATGCTGCTGCCTCGCGATCCGCTGGCGAAAGATGATGAGGTTGACGATCCACGCAGAGAGCTTGTCGATCAATTATTGGAATACCAAAAGTACAAAGCGGCGGCGCAGATGCTTTGGTCCAAAGCAACGCTCGAGCGGGCAGTGTTCAAGCGAGCAGAATTGGAGACCGACAAGAACAACCCCGAAGTCGCAGTCGGAGTCTTTGATTTACTGAAAGTCTTTCAGGAAATTCTCGCGCGACACAAAGAGGAGGTGCTGCTCGAGATTGAACGAGAAGAGATCTCCATGGCAGAGATGTTGGAACGACTACGCAATATGGTCATGTCTGCAGGTGAGCTAAACCTTCGTTCCTTCTTTGAACGCGCGCGCTCTCGCAGAGAACTCGTACTCGCATTTCTTTCGGTGTTGGAGCTGGTGCGAACAACTGAGATCAGATTGGTTCAGCGAGAAACGTTTGGCGAGATTACTGCACGCGTGGCTTAGAAAACGACACCAATCGAGCTGGAGAGAAGTGATATGAGCACACAATCAACGAAACTAGAGAACGTTGAAGTTGCTGAGAACGACGCGGAACAGAATGCTGAGGCCCAGCTCGAGTTAACGACCGGCATCGTTAGTCCGGAAGAGTCTGACGCGCTACCACACTCGTTAGCTAACGCATCGGAACGAGCAGCGGTGATCGAGGCGCTGATTTTTGTCGCGGATGAACCACTAACGGTAAAGTCGATTGCTGACGTATTGAAGGAAGATCGCGGTGCAATTGTGGAAGCGGTTAATCAACTCGCCGAAGAGTTCAATGGACGAAATAGCGGTCTGCAATTGCGTGAAGTCGCCGGCGGTTGGCAGTTCGCTACTCGTCCCGAGTACCACGAACATGTCCGAGCGTTTTTGAAATCCCGACCGAGCGCCAAACTCTCATTGGCCTCTCTCGAGACGTTGGCCGTTATCGCGTATCGCCAACCAGTTACAGTTCCAGAGATACTGGAGATTCGCGGGGTACAATCGCCTTCCGCAATCAAGACCTTGCTCGATAAACGCCTGATAGTTGCGAAAGGTCGAAAAGAGGCGGTTGGCCGGCCCATGATGTATGGCACTTCAAAAGAGTTTTTGATTCAGTTTGGTTTGAAAGACCTTTCCGAACTCCCCAGCATCGAAGATTTTGAGGATTTGGCCGGCGGCTCGGGCAATTAACGACATTCCCCTCGATCGTTCGTGACTCCCCAAAAAATGATCTGAGTCTTACTCGCTAGATTTTGGTCTGCCTAAGGATGAAAGAGCGACTACAAAAACTGATTGCACAAGCGGGTATCGCATCACGGCGTCACGCTGAGGAGCTGATCACTGCGGGAGACGTTACCGTGAACGGCGTGGTTGTTACCGAACTGGGATCAAAAGCCGATCCGGCACAGGATCACATCAAGGTTAAGGGAAAGCTCATTAATCCCATCTTAAGTCAGCGCGAAAAGGTGTATGTCCTACTGAATAAACCCAAGGGTTATCTTTCGAGCGTCTCGGATCCTGAAGAGCGCCCACTCGTGACGGAACTACTGCCACAATCGCTGGGCCGACTGCACCCGGTCGGTCGTCTTGATTTCAACACCGAAGGATTATTGCTGCTGACGAATGACGGAGAGTTCACCAACTTCATTACCTCTGCTCGCAATCGCGTGAAAAAGGTTTATGAAGTGAAAGTTAAGGGAGTTCCTCCCGAAGAATCGATTCGAACGTTACGTCGGGGAATCGTGCTTGACGACGGCACACGAACGGCGCCTGCCGAGATTCGCAGATTAGAGGAAACGGGATCTAACGCCTGGTTTGAAGTGGTGCTTCACGAAGGTCGCAATCAGCAGATACGTCGCATGTTCGATCAAATAGGACACTCGGTCGTGAAGTTGCGCCGCTCACGAATCGGCTTCTTGCGTGACGATCGTCTGAGACCACGCGAATGGCGACTGCTGGAACCAGTTGAAGTTGCACGCTTGCTCAAGAAAGAACCCGAACGGCGGCAATCAAGCAAGGCTCTCGCGCGACGCTGATCCACAACTAAGAGTTAGTAAGTCGTTAAGGTAGAATACCGAAGCGGGAATTAGATCTTGTTACCTGGACCATACCGGGAGTTTCGAATGCATTTTGAGTTAACTGAAGAGCAGAACCAAATTCGCATGAGCGTCCGTGAGTTTGCGGAAGGCGAGATCGCACCCCACGTTCTGGAGTGGGATGAGACGCAGCACTTTCCGATCGAACTAAAGCCAAAGCTTGCAGAACTCGGTTTGATGGGTGTCATCTTTCCGGAGGAATACGGCGGCGCCGGAATGGGCTATATCGAGTACGCGACGATCATCGAAGAGCTGTCTCGTGTCGATGGTTCGGTGGGAATTTCTATTGCCGCACATAATTCACTCTGTTCCAACCATATCTATATGTTTGGGACTGAAGAACAGAAGAAGAAGTATCTGGTTCCGTTAGCGAGTGGCGAGCGACTGGGTGCATGGGGGTTGACCGAGCCCGGAGCCGGTTCAGACGCGTCGGGGACGAAAACCACTGCGGTGCGTGAGGGCAATGGTTGGAAAGTAAATGGCTCGAAGAACTTCATAACTCACGCGATCCATGCAGATACGTGTGTGGCCGTCGCGGTAACCGATCGATCGCAACGAAGCAAAGGAATATCCGCCTTCATCTTCGAAAAGGGGATGAAGGGTTTTAGTCCTTCAAAGAAGGAGAACAAGCTCGGGCTGCGTGCGTCAGAAACTGCCAGCGTCGTTTTTGAGGATTGTTTCGTTCCGGAAGAGAATCTGTTGGGCCAGGAAGGCCGTGGATTCATCAATGCGATGGAGATACTTGATGGAGGTCGAATTTCCATTGCCGCCCTGGCAGTCGGTATCGCCCAGGGAGCATATGAGTCAGCACTCAAGTACTCAAAAGAACGTCATCAGTTTGGAAAACCGATCTCGGAGTTTCAGGCGATTCAGTTCAAGCTCGCCGACATGGCTACTCAACTCGACGCCGCGCGACTGTTGATGTATCGCGCTGCATGGCTGAAGGATGAAGGTAAGAAAGTAACGAAAGAATCTTCAATGGCGAAACTGTTCGCTTCGGAAGTCGGCGTCAAGATTTGTGAAGAAGCGATTCAGATCCATGGCGGTTATGGTTATACAAAGGATTACCCGCCTGAAAAGTACTGGCGTGATTCCAAGTTGTGCACGATTGGCGAGGGGACTTCTGAAATTCAGCGGATCATTATCGCGCGCGAGATACTTGCAAGCATATAGTGTCTCTGTTCAAGTTAAGAGGCTAACCAGGCCGCAGTGCTTCACCAATCCACTTCCCAAACTAATTCATTAGTCGCGCGCATCACTGCTGGTGAGCCTCGCGCTGTGGCCCGAGCTATCTCGCAGATTGAAGACGGTGCTGAAAATGCGAGCGATCTCATGCGAGAGATCTTTCCCCTGACTGGTCGTAGCTTGGTTATCGGTATTACTGGTGCGCCGGGTGCAGGAAAATCTTCTCTAGTTGATAAGCTCGCCCTTTATTACCGCCAGCAAGATGAACGCGTCGGCATTGTTGCGGTTGACCCGTCCAGCCCTTTTTCGGGCGGTGCGATCCTCGGCGATCGCATTCGGATGCAAACGTTAGGTCTCGACGAAGGCGTTTTCATTCGCTCGATGGCGACGCGCGGGAATCTTGGTGGTTTGGCGAGAGCGACGGTTGACGCCGTGGCCGTGCTCGACGCCGCCGGTTATTCCCGCATCATCGTGGAGACAGTTGGAGTGGGTCAGGACGAAGTTGAGATTGTGAAGGCAGCGGATATTTCGGTAGTCGTCCTGGTTCCGGGAATGGGTGATGATATTCAGGCGATTAAAGCCGGAATCATGGAGATTGGC